>CAZMCU010000001.1:0-43674 GCA_964564915.1 uncultured Demequinaceae bacterium
GCCAACGTCGAGCCCGCTTGCCCCTCCTACAGATCGACCAACGCGTGACCCCTCCACGCGACCCGAAAAAGCAGAAACGACCCGGCTGTCGCCGGGCCGATGGTGGCGGGTGAGGGATTCGAACCCCCGAAGCTCGCGCAACTGATTTACAGTCAGCTCCCTTTGGCCACTCGGGTAACCCGCCGTGCACTTGCGCGCCATGGAAGGATAGCAACAAACGAGCCTCCGACGTTAGGCGGGCACCAAGAATCCGAAGGAGTGAACATGGCAGGCGAGTCGTCGTTCGATGTCGTGAGCAAGGTAGACCGGCAGGAGGTGGACAACGCCCTCCAGCAAGCGTCCAAGGAGATCGAGCAGCGGTACGACTTCAAGGGAGTCGGCGCCGCGATCGAGTGGTCCGGTGAGGGCGTGATCATGCGCGCCAACGCCGAGGAAAGGGTCAAGGCCGTCCTCGATGTCTTCCAGTCGAAACTCGCGAAGCGAGGGGTGTCCCTCAAGGCTTTCAAGCACGACCCCCCGCAACCCTCGGGTAAGGAGTACCGCATCGTTGGAACCCTCCAGCAAGGTATCCCCCAGGACGTCGCGAAGAAGCTCACCGCCCTCGTCCGGGATCAGGGGCCCAAGTCCGTTCGCGCCCTCATCCAGGGAGACGAACTGCGCATCACGAGCAAGAGCAAGGACGACCTCCAGGACACTATGGCGCTGCTCAAGGGGGCCGACGTCGAGGTTGCCCTCCAGTTCGTCAACTACCGCTGAAGTCCACGTCCTTAGTTGCGACAACCTGAGCGATGCGTCCGGGAGCGCGCTGGTCACTCCAGTACATGTTCGTGTGCGCGATGACCTGACCCGGAGGTGGCGCCCCCCACGGCCGTAAATCATCGGTGGTGTGGGCGTCGCCTACGAGCGTCACGTCGTAGCCGCGAACGAAAGCCCCATGAATCGTCGAACGGATGCAGGCGTCCGTCTGAGCGCCCGTCACGACGACGCTTCCCACCCCGGCTCTCGCAAGCACGTCGTCGAGGTTGGTGCCCTCGAAAGCGTCGCCATAGAGCTTGTGCACGAGCGGCTCCGACTCCCGGCGCACCAACTCGGGGACGAACTCCCAAGCCTCGCTCCCGACCTCTAACTGTGCATCCGAGTGCTGGACCCAGACGACCGGGATGCCCTCAACTCGCGCCTTCTCGACGAGAGCGGCGATGTTGGCGACCACCGCGTCGCGATCGTGCGCCTCGGCGACGACACCCCTCTGAACATCAATCACCATCAGGGCCGTGTTCGGTCGGGCCGGCAACGTCGTCATGTAACCTCACGATACTCGTGGGGACCCACGCCCAATTGGAACAGCCCAAGGGGACGATGCACCGGTGGCGCGAATCGACGGACTAGCGAGCCGTGTGATACGAGTCCGCCATGTCCTCGAGCCGCGCGATGCGGTCCTCGATGGGCGGATGCGTGGCGAACAGTCTCGACAGCCCGCCGCCCCTAAACGGGTTGGCGATCATGAGGTGGGAGACGTTCTGAAGCTCGTTCGTCGGCTGAAGTGGACGTTGCGCCGTGCCTTGGTCAAGCTTCCGCAAAGCCCCCGCGAGGGCGAGGGGATCGCGAGTAAGGCGCGAACCATCCTCGTCAGCGTCATATTCCCGCGTGCGCGAGATCGACATTTGGATCAGGCTCGCCGCGATGGGGGCGAGGATGAGCATCCCGAGCATGACGAACGGGTTTCCACCCTTGCGGTTGCCACCGGTGAACGCACCAAAGAAATACATCATCTGGGCGACCATCGTGATCATTCCCGCGAAGGCCGCCGCAATGGATCCGATGAGGATGTCGCGGTTGTAGACGTGCATCAGTTCGTGGCCGAGAACCCCGCGAAGTTCGCGCTCGCTTAAGAGATCCAGGATGCCCTCGGTGCAACACACGACGGCGTTCTTCGGATTGCGTCCCGTGGCGAACGCGTTCGGCGCCGCCGTCGGCGATACGTAGAGGCGCGGCATGGGCTGGTTCGCCTCAAGCGACAGAGCGCGCACGATGCGATACATCGCGGGCTGCTCCACTTCGGTGACCGGTCGCGCATTCATCGCCCTGATCGCGAGCTTGTCGGAGTTCCAGTATCCGAAGCCCGTCATGATGAGGCTGAGACCACCGAAGATCGGTAGGTACTTGCCACCGCCGATCACCACCCCGAGCCCCAACATGAGAACCCACAAGCCAACGAACAGACCGGCGGTCTTGACCCCGTTGAAGTACTTCCTCGACCTGGACATGATTCCTCCGACGATGAAACGGTCGACGACCGTGCCGTGTTCCAGTATCGCGCGCCGTTTCGCCGCAGGCCAAACGCTCGCGCGAGGCGTCGTTTCTACGCGCGACCCATCGCGATATCGATCATCTCGTCCCGCGATGCCACCTTGATCCGATCGCGACCGTTCGCCCGTCCGGCGGCAATCTCGTAAGCGTCGAGCGCTTCCCAGCCCGACCAGTGGATCACGGGCACTCCCCTCGATCTCAAGAGGTCGAGAGGATCGTTACTGGTCTCTCCGCCAGCCTCGGCTAGCCTCGCGCCTCCCCGAGCCTCCGCGTCGGCGAGAAGGTTCCCCACGGTCTCGTGGGCGTCCGACTTCGAACTACCGATCAGGCCCGAAGGGCCCCGCTTGATCCAACCGGTGACGTAAAGCCCAGGGACGGCGGCACCGTCGGAGCCGACGACACGCCCCTCGATGTTCGGGATGACCCCACGGGTTTCGTCGAACGGCACACCCTCCAGGGGATTTCCGCGGTAGCCGACCGCCGCGTAAACCGCTTGAACGGGATAGTCGACGATCTCGCCCGTCCCCTCGATCGATCCGTCCTCGGTGAGGCGTACCCGCTCCATCCGAATCCCGGCGACGTTCCCCTCGCCGTCATCGATGACGGACGCGGGACGCTGGAAGAAGTGAAGGTGAATGCGGCGCGGCGCTCCCGTCGGTTCGCGCTCCGTCCAGTCGACGAGCGTTTGGTGCACCTGCTTTCCTTGGTGGCGCCCCTCGGTCAGGGCAAGCGACATCCCGTCGAACTCGTGGTTGTTGGCGTGGACGATCACGTCTACCCCGGGAATCTCCCCGATCTCCCGGAGTTCGAGCGGACTGAATTTGACCTGGATAGGGCCGCGTCGACCGAAGATGTGGACGTCGGTCACGGGGGAGGTTGCGAGTCCCGCCATCACCGCATCTGGCATGTCCGTCCAGGCAAGGTCCTGCGGGCGCTTCGAGAGGATCCGCGCGATGTCCAGCGCGACGTTTCCCACCCCGATCACCGCGACCTCCCGCGCGGTGAGGGGCCAGGTGCGGGGGGCGTCCGGATGGCCGTCGTACCACGACACGAATTCCGCGGAACCGAAGGATCCCGCAAGGTCCGCGCCGGGAACCCCTAGCGGGGCGTCTCGGATCGCACCGGTGGCGAAGATGACGGCGTCGTAGTGTGCCCGGAGTTCCGCCAGCGTGACATCCGTGCCCACCGTGACGTTCGCCAGCAGCCTGATGTCGCTGCGTTCCAGCACGGACGCGAGAGTGTTCTGAATCTGCTTGATCCGTGTGTGATCGGGAGCAACCCCATAGCGCACCAAACCGAACGGCGCGGGAAGGCGCTCGAAGACGTCGACCACCGTAGGAACCTCGGACTTGACCAGGGCGTCCGCGGCAAAGATCCCGGAAGGGCCGGACCCGACGATGGCGACACGGAGAGGACTCTCCTGCTTCACGGTCAGCGGTCCTCAACTTTCTCGCGGTGACGTGTATCTGCTTCGGTCGATGCCGACCCTCCTTGCCCGGCCCCGAGTATAGCCCGCAGCTCATGGCGGTTATCCGCACCCTCATTGGATGTGCCACAATCCGGACATGGCGCTCCCCGGTGCATCGGACTGTCGCGGTCTCCACGCGACGCTTCTGCTACCGCACGAGTACGTCGCGGACGCGACCCGCCTCATTCGTCAGGCCAAGCGTCACGTGTACTTCATGTGCCTCATCGTCGAGGACGACGGCGAGACGAGCGAATTCATCGACGCCCTTGAGGGGGCGGCGCGTCGGGGCGTCAAGGTCGACGTCGCCGCCGACGCGTTCACGTACGGGGACGTTGCGGGCGCCTTCCTCCCCAAGTTCTACCGAACCAAGAGGCGCCGCGAAAGCAACAGGATGGCTCGCTCGCTTACAGCGGCGGGCGTACGGTTCACGTGGCTGGGGACGTCGCGCTGGAGACCCCTCCGCGGTCGCACTCATATCAAGTTCTGCATTGTCGACGATGTCGTCTACTCCTTCGGGGGCGTCAACCTCTATGACAAGGGCGTAAACAACGTCGACTACATGTTCAGGATTCACGACGCCGCGTTCGCCAAACGCCTCGCCAAGGTGTACAAGTCCTTGAGGAAGTCGCGACTGCAGAACCACCCGCACAAGAGTTTTTCGATCAAGTTGGGCCTCTGCAGGGTCCTGGTCGACGCGGGCCGCGTGGGGGACTCCATCATCTACCGGAAAGCGTGCAAGCTGGCCAAGAAGGCGGAGAGCATCGTCCTAGTCTCGCAGTACTGCCCGGACGGACCACTCGGGCGCCTCATTCGCCGCACGCCTCACGAGTTGTACTTCAACCCACCGGACAACGCGACGGGGTTCAACAAGGCGCTCATTCGGATGGGGATGCTCCTCAGTCGCAACCGCACCCTCTACCGAAAGTCGCAATACCTCCACGCCAAATGCATCATCTTCGACCTGGGCGATGGCAAGAAGGTCGCGATGACGGGGTCGCACAACTACTCGTACGGTGGGGTCCGGCTCGGAACGCGGGAAATCGCCCTAGTGACCAAAGATCGCGACATCATCGGGCAGTTGGAGCGCTTCTGCGACGAGCACGTGCGCACCCCCGATCAGGCGAGCGCAGCCGGGACGTAGGGCGGAAGGTGGGGCGGCGCGCCTCTGCGAGAATGTCGGGATGACCGAACCCCTTGACCGTAAGGGGCTCGCCTACGCCGTCACCGCATACGCCGTCTGGGGAACGTTTCCCATCCTCATGGACGAGCTCCGGCCCGCGGGAGCCGTGGAGATCGTCGCCCATCGAGCGGCATGGTCCCTCGTCGTCTGCCTCGTCCTCGTGGCGGTCACGCGCCGCTGGAGGCCGCTCCTCGCCGCGCTTCGGAACCCCCGCACACTGCTGACCCTCGCCGTGGCCGCCGCGCTCGTCGCCCTCAACTGGGGCGTCATGCTCTACGCCGTCCTAACGGATCGCGTCGCGGACTCCTCGCTCGGGTATTACATCAACCCGCTGATCACCGTCGCACTCGGCGTCCTTGTTCTGCGGGAACACCTGCACCGGGCCCAAAGCTTCGCCATCGGCCTCGCGGGTGTCGCCATCGTCGTGGTCGGGATCGAACTCGGCGGGGTGCCATGGATCGCACCGACGCTCGCCTGTTCCTTCGCGCTGTATTCGCTCGTCAAGAAGCGCATCGGTGCGACGGTGGACGCTCTCACCGGTTTCACGATCGAGACGATCGTCCTTGCACCCGTTGCCCTGGTGATCTTCCTCGTCCTCGCCCATCGGGGGACCGGGACGTGGGGGGCGTTCGGCGTCGGCCATGACCTCTGGCTCGCGAGTACCGGAATCTGGACCGCGGGCGCTCTCCTCATCTTCGCCGCCGGGACGTCTCGGCTTCCCCTCTACGTCGTTGGGCTCATCCAGTTCCTCACTCCCACGATCAGTTTCATCCTCGCGGTGACGTACTTCGGGGAGCCGATGCCCCCCACGCGATGGGCGGGGTTCGTATTGGTGTGGGTCGCGCTCGTGATCGTGACCGTCGACAGTTGGCGACGCTCGCGAGCGAGTGCGGCCGCGCGCGCGGCCATCATCGTCAACGAACCGGAATAGGCAAAGCAGGACGACGGTGCGGGAAGCCGTCGCCTCCCCCACGACCACCGGTAGAAGGGTTCAGGACGCCCGCACCACGAGGTGGTCGGCGAACCCCAGCAGTTCCTCCTTCACGGGACCTTCCGGAAGGTTCCCAATCGCCGCCTTCGCTTGCTCAGCCCACTCCCGCGCGAACGACGCCGTCCGGTCGACCACGGGGTGCGCCGCGAGCCGTGCGACGATGTCCGCTAGCACCGTGTCGCTCGACAGGTCGCCGTCAATCGCGGACAGCAAAGCCTCATCGTCGGGTCCCGCTCCGCCCTCCGCCACCGCCGCCCGAAGCAGGAGGACGGGCATCGTCGCCACACCCTCACGAAGGTCGGTCCCCGGCGTCTTGCCCGTCGTCCCGGCCTCGGAGCGAATGTCGATCACGTCGTCGGCGAGCTGAAACGCGACCCCAGCCAGCTCCCCGTATTCCGCGACCTGTCGGACGATCCCCACCTCGCAACCGGCAAACATCGCCCCGAATCGGGCAGACGTCGAGATGAGGGATCCCGTCTTGTCCGCGAGCACCTCAAGGTAGTGTTCGACGGGATCCCTCCCCGGTGGGGGCCCCACGGTCTCGTGGAGTTGGCCGAGGCACAGCCGTTCGAACGTCTCCGCCTGGATGCGCACGGCCTCCGGGCCAAGGCCAGCGACCACCCGGGACGCCCGGGCAAAGAGAAGGTCGCCCGTCAGTATCGCGACGGAGTTGCCCCATACCTCGTGGGCGGAGGGTGCCCCCCGTCGGGTGGGGGCGGAGTCCATGACGTCGTCGTGGTACAGCGTGGCGAGGTGGGTCAGCTCGACGACGATCGCCGCGTCCACCACCTCGGGCCGCAATCCGTCTCCCAGTTGGGCCGCAAGTAGCGTGAGGGCGGGGCGCAACCGCTTGCCCCCCGCATTGACCAGGTGCCTACTCGTCGCGTCCGCGAGGGCATCGCGTTGCGCGACCGCGTCCCGCAGCCGCTCCTCAATAAGGGCGAGGCGCGGCTCGATGACGGCCAAAAGGCCCTCATCGCGAATGGGCAGACTCACGGAACTAGCGAGGCCGCGGTCGTTGCGAGGTTGAGGACGGCCGCGGGGAGAACTCCCAGGATGAGCGTGCCCAGCGCGGCGATTACGACGACCAGGGTGGTCCCCGAGGACTCCGTCACCTCGACGGCATCCTCAAGATCCTCGGGCACCGGAGTCAGGAACATGAGCACGATGACACGGATGTAGAAGAACGCCGCGGCGGCCGACGCCACGACGGCCACGACGACGAGGGGCCAGGCCCCCGCGGCGACCGCGGCTTTGAAGGCGACGAACTTCGCGACGAAGCCGGCGGTCAGAGGAATACCGGCGAGCGAGAGCAGAAAGAACCCCATAGCGGAGGCGAGCCACGGAGAGCGATGCCCCAACCCGGCCCACTGTCCGAGTCGCGTGGCCTCGGCTCCAAGGGACCCGTTCTTGGTGACCTCTCGTACCTGCCCCACGACGGCGAACGCGCCCAGAGTCGCGAGCCCGTAGGCGAGCAGGTAGAACGGGACGGCGGACAAGGCCTCACGCTGGAACGACGTGACGGCGACGAGGATGAATCCGGCGTGGGCGATCGACGAGTACGCGAGCATGCGTTTGATGTCGGTCTGGACGATCGCGGCGATCGTTCCGACGACCATGGTGGCGATCGCGACGGTCCAGAACATCGGGGCAAGATCCCACTCCAGCCGGTACAGGGCCACGTAAACGAACCGAAGGAGGGCCGCGGCCGCCGCGGCTTTGGTCGCCGCCGCCATGAACGCCGTGACCGGCGTGGGTGCACCTTGGTAGACGTCGGGAATCCACGAGTGGAAGGGCACCGCCCCCAATTTGAAGAGCAACCCGACGAGCATGAGGATCGCGCCGATGAGGACCAGCGGCTCGCGTCCGTGAATAATCGCGTAGTCCTGGTCAATCCCCGAGAACGTGGTGGTGAACGCGCCACCGTAGATGAGGGCTACCCCAAAGAGGTAGATCGCGGACGAGAACGCCCCCATGAGGAAGTACTTGAGCGCGGCCTCTTGCGAAAGGAGCCTCCTGCGACGCGCCATCGCCACGAGGATGTAGAGAGGCAGCGAGAACAACTCGAGAACGACGAACAGCACGATCGCGTCCGACGTCATCGAGAAAAGCATCATCCCGCCGATCGCAAACAGGGCGAGGGGGAAGACCTCGGTCTGCTCGAAGCCCTTTCGCGTCACCTCGCGTTCCTCTGCCGAGCCCGGAGCGGTCGCCAATGCGGGGGTGAAGGGTCCCTCCCCGTTGACGCGAGAGGAGAAGAGCAGGAGCGCCATGAGCCCGAAGAAAGCGATCATGACCTCCCACGCGAGGGATTGCCGATCGGAGACCAAACGACTCGCCACCGCGTTGCCGATGATCTTCACCCCGTCGCCCTCGAGAACCACCCATTGGAGCGCGGCGGTGATGGCCCCGGCCAACACCGCGAGCAGGGCCAGTCCCGTCTGGAGGCGCCGACGCACGACGACCCTGGGACCCACCGCCTCGATCAGAATCCCCACAACGGCCGCCCCCAGGACGATCAGGACCGGTGCAAGTGGCGCCCACGCGATGATGGGGCTGGTGAACGTCACGTCGATACCTCCTCAGGTTGCACGAGCGCGACAACCGGTGCGATGACATCGGCCGCGGGGTCACGCAGGACATCGAGGGCGAGGCCAGGCAAGAAGCCCAAGACGAACATGAGGAGGACGAGAGGAGCGAGAACGACCCTTTCCCGGAAGGAGAGGTCTGGCGTGGACTGAAGATCCTTGCGCACCGGGCCGGTAAAGACCTTCTGGTAGGCCAGCAGGATGTAGAGCGCCGCCAGGATGACGGCGGCGGCCGCGACACACACCCCCGCACGCGCCACTCCGAAGGACCCGACGAGCACCATGATCTCGGAGACGAACGGGGAAAGCCCCGGTAGCGCGAGCGCGGACAGACCTACGACGAGGAAGAACCCGGCGAGAACCGGGGTCACCCGCTGCAGACCACCGAAGTCCTTGACGCTCGAACTCCCCTTCCTCGCGATCAAGAACCCGACGAGAAGGAAGAGGGCGCCGGTCGACAGCCCGTGGTTGAGCATGTAGAACGAGGCTCCCTCGACCGAGGTTGGGCGGAAAGCGAAGATTCCCAGGACGATCAACCCGAAGTGCGACACCGACGTGTATGCGACGAGTCGGAGAAGGTCCTCCTGCCCTATCGCCAGGAGCGCCCCGTAGATCACGGACACGACCGCGAGAACGATGATGACGGGCGCGGCCCAGTGGGAGGCCTCGGGGAAGAGGGGAAGGCACAAGGTGAGCATCCCAAACGTGCCCACCTTGTCGAGGACGGCGACGAGAAGCGTCGTCGTCCCCGGTTGCGCGGTCTGGGCGACGGTCGGGAGCCACGTGTGGAAGGGCACGAGCGGCGCCTTGATCGCGAACGCGAAGAAAAACGCGAGGAACATCAACCGACCCGCAGTCGGGTCGAGCGTCAACCCCGTGAGGTTGTCCGTCAAGAAGCCTTGCTCACCCCCCGGACCGTAGAAGTACAGGGCGACGACCCCGACGAGCATGACGAGACCACCGACGAGCGAATACAGCAGGAACTTGACGGCGGCGTACCGGCGCTGTTCCCCACCGAAAAGGCCGATGAGGAAATACAGGGGCACCAGCATCGCCTCGAAGAGGACGTAGAACAGGAAGAGGTCGCGGGCGGCGAAGATCCCGACCATGAAGGACTCGAGGACGAGGATCAACGCGACGTAGTTGACGGCTTTCTCCGCGTTCCCGTGATCCTTCCACGCGGCGAGGAGGACGAGCGGCGTGAGGACCGTGGCCAGGAGAATGAGGATGAGGCCCAATCCGTTGACCCCTAGGGCCCAACTTGCGCCGATCTGGGGGATCCAGGGGTGCGTCTCGGCGAACTGGTGCGTCCCGGCGGACGACGGGGCGAACTGGACGGCCATCGCGATGGTGAGACCGAGTTCGATGAACGCGATCGCGAACGCCACCTCACGGGAACGCTTCCATGCCGCCGAAGGAAGCGCCTTGACCACGAGGGCGCCCACCGCGGGAATCGCAACGAGAACGGAGAGGTAGGGAAACATTTACGCGCCACCCTTCACGACGAGCACCGCGACGATGAGAACACCGATCAGCATCACGGCCGCGTATGACCGGACGCGACCGCTTTGGAACCGGCGGATGAATTCGCCTAGGCGAGCGGTCCCCGCGCCGACGCCATTGACCGCTCCATCGACGGCCGTCGCATCGACGAAGACCAGCATGCGCGTGATGTACTGACCGGGGTACTGGAAGACGGCCGCGTTGACCACATCCTGGAACAGATCCTTGCGCGCGGCGATGGTGGCGATAGACGCGACGGGGGCCTTCACCGGCACCGGTCGCGATACGTACTGGACGTAGGCTGCCCCGATTCCCAGCGCGACAAGGGTGAGGGTCAGGGTCATGATGAGCGGAGTCGGGAGCACGGGCGAATCCTCGATCCTGGCCCCCGTCACGGGCTCCAGCCACGTCGTGAACGAGTTCCCCGCCGCAAGCGCCAGCCCGGCTGCGGCTGAACCAACCGCGAGGAGCACCATCGGGACGGTCATGAGCGCGGGTGCCTCGTGAGGGTGCTGGCCCTCCGTCCACCGTTGCCGCCCGTGGAACGTCATGAAGAAGAGGCGGGACATGTAGTAGGCCGTAAGCCCGGCACCGACCAAGGCGACGCCCCCGAGGAGCCACGGCTTGATTCCCTCCCCGACGAAGGCGGCCTCGATAATCCGGTCCTTTGACCAGAACCCGGAGAACGGCGGGACACCGAGGATGGCGAGCCACCCGAGGCCCATCGTCACCCACGTGATCCGCATGAGCGTCGAGAGGCCGCCGAATCGCCTCATGTCCACCTGATCGTCCATCCCGTGCATGACCGAGCCCGCCCCCAGGAAGAGCCCCGCCTTGAAGAACCCGTGGGTAATGAGGTGGAAGATTGCGAACGCGTAGCCGACAGGGCCGAGACCCGCGGCGAGCATCATGTAACCGATCTGCGAGATCGTCGACGCGGCGAGGACCTTCTTGATGTCGTCCTTGGCCATACCGACGATCGCCCCAAAGAGCAGGGTGATCGCCCCGACGATCGCAACGACGAGCAAGGCGGTGGGGGCGCCGGCGTAGATGGGTGCGGAGCGGACGACGAGGTAGACACCGGCGGTCACCATTGTCGCGGCGTGGATAAGCGCGGACACGGGGGTGGGGCCCGCCATCGCGTCGCCGAGCCACGACTGCAGCGGGAACTGGGCGGACTTCCCACACGCGGCTAGCAGCAGCATCAACCCGATCGCCGTGAGCACGCCGGTCGAGGCCGTTGGTGCGGCGGCGAAGACCCCCGTGAAGTCCACCGCCCCGAGACGGGAGAACATCAACCCGAGCGCGATGATGAAACCGACGTCGCCCACGCGGTTGACGACGAACGCCTTGTTGGCCGCGCTCGCAAATTCGGGCTTGTGGTTCCAGAAACCGATGAGGAGGTAGGAGGAGAGGCCCACGCCCTCCCACCCGACGAAGAGCAGCAAGTACGAGTTGGCGAGCACCAGGAGGAGCATCGCGGCGACGAACAGGTTGAGGTACGCGAAGAAGGTCCGACGCCGGGGATCGTCCGCCATGTAAGCGACGGAGTAGACGTGGATGAGGGTGCCGACCACGCCGACGAGGAGCAGGAACGAGACCGACAAGGGGTCAAGGAGGAGGCTCGCATCGACGTGGAGGGTCGACCCCGGAATCCACTCGAAAAGGCGCGTCTCGACCGCACGATCGCCCGCCGCCCGACTGAGCAACCCCACGAAGGCCCCGATGCCAAATACGACGGTGGCTCCGGACGCGACCACGCCCAACCAATGTCCCCAACGGTCGAGCCAGCGTCCTCCGATCAGGAGAAGGGCCGCGCTGGCGAGGGGCGCTGCGATGGCGAGCCACGTGATCGACAACATGGCTACCCCTTCATTTCTGCGGGCTCGTCGAGGGAGATGCTCTGGCGCGACCGGAAGACCGCCACGATAATCGCAAGTCCGACCACCACCTCCGCTGCCGCCACCACCATGACGAGGAAGGCGAACACCTGCCCCGTGACCTGGTTAAGCGACCGCGAGAACGCGACGAAGACGAGGTTGGAGGCGTTGAGCATGAGTTCCACCCCCATGAACGCGATGATGGCGTTACGGCGGAGCAGGACGGCCGCCGCTCCGATCGAGAAGAGAATCGATGCGAGGACAACGTAGTTCATGGGGTTCATCGGAAGCACGGGGTCGAAGGGGTTCATGCGTCGCCCGCCTCCTTGTCCTCGATACCGGCCCTCCACTGCGTGCCGTCCTTGGCCTGGTGCCGCGCCTTGAGAACCCTGGAGACGGATGACTCGATCGCCTTTCCGTCGGGTCCCAGCGCGGGGATGTCGAGCGCGTTATGGCGGGCGTAGACCCCCGGCATCGGCTTGTTGACGGGGTTGAGGTGGTGCTTGACGCGCTCCTCCGACCGCACCCGTTGGGTCCGAGGAGGGGCGAGCTTCGGCACTTGGGTGAGCACGATGGCCCCCACCGCGGCGGTGATGAGAAGCAGCCCCAGGATCTCCATCACCAGGACGAAGTTGCTGAAGATCTCGTTCGCGACGACATTCGGGTTCCCGGCGTTGTTGGTCGCGGTGAGACTCCCGTGCGGGATCGTCACGCGCAGCACCGTTGTGGAGACGAGCGTGGCAAAACCGGCGGCGCCAAAGAACGCGATCCACCGCTGGGCCGAGATCGTCTCCTTGAGGCTTTCCCGCTGATCCACTCCGACGAGCATGAGCACAAAGAGGAAGAGCATCATCACCGCACCCGTGTACACAATGATCTGGACGAGACCGAGGAACGGTGCCTCCATCTGGATGTAGAAAGCGGCGAGGCCCACCATCACGACGACGATGCCGGCGGCGACGTGAACCGCCTTTCTCGCAAAGAGGAGGGTCAGCGACGCCGCGACCATGATCGGGCCAACGGTCCAGAAGAGCACCCATTCAGGCACGCGCCACCTCCGGGGGGATCGTTTCGTTGGGGCGGTGCTCGCGCACCCAGTCGATCTGCTCGCGGACGGCCTGCGTGACGTCCCCACGGTAGTAGTCGATATCGGTGGTTCCCGGAACCATCGGGTGAGGTGCCGCGACCATCCCGGGCTCAAGCGGCGCCAAGAGGTCGACCTTCTCGAAGATCAGGCCCTCGCGTGTGGGCCCCGCGAGTTCATACTCGTTGGTCATGGTCAAGGCCCGCGTTGGGCACGCCTCGATGCACAACCCACAGAAGATGCAGCGCAAGTAGTTGATCTGATAGACGCGCCCATATCTCTCGCCGGGCGAGTACTGGGCCTCCGGGGTGTTCGAGTCCGCCTCGACGTAGATGGCATCGGCCGGGCATGCCCAGGCACACAATTCGCACCCGATGCACTTCTCCAAACCATCGGGGTGTCGGTTGAGTTGATGGCGACCGTGGTATCGCGGCTGCGTCGGAAGCTTCTCCCGTGGGTACTGCTCCGTCTTCGGCCGACGGAAGAAGTTGCGGAACGTTACGCCGAATCCCGCGACGGGCGCGAAGAAGCGACCCACCGCTCCCTTGCTCGGAAGGTTCGACACGAACGGAGCGTCATCTGCGGCCACGTCGCCTCCCATCGTCACTCGGATGCTTCTTGGCAACGGTCACGGTCCGAGCGGCGCGCGGGGATGGAGGGATCTTCTCCCCCGCCCGCGGGGGAACGGGGAAGCCCCCCGCTAGCGGATCGATCTCCTTCGAAGCGCGGGACCTCTTGCCCACCTCCTCCTTCGGTTTGCTGGGCCACAGGAGGACCAACACGAGAGCGATACCCATCACGACCGCCGCGACGGTGGTGAAATGTCGGGTCTTCGGGATCGCACCCTCGACGGACAGCACCCGCCCGACTCCCCACAGCACGGTCCACCCCAGGCCAAACGGGATGAGGACCTTCCATCCGAACCGCATGAACTGGTCGTAGCGGAACCTCACCAACGTGCCGCGCACCCAGACAAAGAAGAACATGAGGAGCCACAGCTTCGCGAGGAACCACAGTACGGGCCAATAGCCGGTGTTGAGGATGCCATCGTCGATCGCGCTCAGGGGCCAGGGGGCACGCCATCCCCCGAGGAACAGGGTGGTAGCGACGGCGGAGACGTTGATCATGTTGACGTACTCCGCGAGGAAGTACCAGGCGAATTTCATCGAGGAGTACTCGGTCATGTACCCGGCGACGAGTTCGCCCTCGGCCTCCGGTAGGTCGAACGGGAGCCGATTCGTCTCTCCCAACATCGAGACGAGGTACAGGAGGAACGCCGGGAGCATGAGCACTCCCCACCACAGGTTGGCTTGCGATGCGACGACGTCTCCCGTTGACATCGAGCCCGCCATCATGAAGACCGTGACGAGCGAGAGACCCATCGCCAACTCGTACGAGATCACCTGGGCGGACGACCGCACCGAACCCATCAGCGGATAGCTCGAACCGGAGGCCCACCCCCCGAGAACGATGCCGTACACCCCGAGCGACGCGCACGCGAGGATGAACAGCACGGAGACGGGGAAATCGGTGAGTTGGAGGGGTGTGATGTCGTCGGTGAAGGGGATCCGAATCGCCGGACCAAAGGGGATGACGGAAAAGACGAGGAACGCGCAAACGACCGACACGATCGGTGCCGCGAGATAGAGCACGCGGTCGGCGCGGCGGACGTTGATGTCCTCCTTCATGAGGAGTTTGAGAGCGTCCCCGATCAGCTGGAAGAGCCCGAACGGTCCATGGATGTTCGGGCCAATCCGCTCCTGCATGCGGGAGATGACCTTGCGCTCGAACCACACCGCGAACAACACGCTCAGAAGGAGGAAGACGAGGATCGCGACCGCCTTGATGACGACGAGAAGCAGCGAGTCCCCGGCGACCGTCTGGTCCAGGGGAATGTAGTCGATCGACGCCGAGGGGGTCGGCGTTGGGGACGGCGAGACGACGAATGGGAACATCAGGTCCCACTTCCCTTCACGACTATTGCCTCGCCAGACTTTACCCCGAGGCTCGTGGTCACGCTGCCGGGGGAGTTTTGGGGAACCCACACCACGCCGTCGACCATCCCGTCGATGACGGCGAGCGGAAGCGCGACCGTCCGCCGGACGGAACCGGAAATCTTCACCACGGAACCCTCAACCCCGAGGGCCTTCGCGGTCGCGGGACTCATCTTCGCGATGGCGACGGGAGCCGTCCCCGCGAGGAACGGTTCGCCCGCCTGAAGGGATCCTTGGTCGACGAGTTGGTGCCACGTCGCGAGAACGACCTCCTGGGACGATCCCGCCTTTCCAGCCAACCGCGGGGTGGAAACATCGGGGGGAGAGGGGCGCCGCTCGTCGTCCACGGGCATTCGGGACAGTTCCTCTGCGACGGCCTCGATCGTGGGGGTTCCAAGACTGACCCCCATTTCTCGCGCGAGCATGTCGAGCACACGGTGGTCGGATATGGCCCCCGAGTCGAGGGCGGCCACGAACGGCCGGGCACGACCCTCCCAGTTAATGAATGTCCCCGCCTTCTCCGCGGGTGGGGCGACGGGGAAGACGACGTCCGCGTACTCGCAGACGTCGCTCCACCGAACCTCAAGGCTGACCAGGAAGGGAGCCTTGGAGATTCCCGTGGCTTCGGCCTTGGTCAGGTCCGCCATCGTGACACCCCCGACGACCAAAGCGGACAACCCTCGGGTTCCCGCGACCCTCAGGATCTCGTGCGCGTCACGACCCGGTCGAATCGGAAGGGACTCCACTCCCCACGCTTGAGCGACCGCGTCACGCGCCTGCGAGGACGTCGTCGACAATCCTCCGGGAAGGAGCCCGGGAAGAGCTCCGGCTTCGACGGCCCCCCTCTCCCCCGCACGACGGGGGATCCACGCCACCTTCGCCCCGGTGCGCTCGGCGAGAGCAAGCGCCGCCGTAAAGCCTCCTCGGACTCCCGCGAGACGCTCCCCCAGGACCACGACCGCTCCGGGCCGCGAAAGAGCGTCGACGACGTCTCCCGGAAGGCCCCGCGTTCCCCGGAAGGAGTCGAGAGTCGCCGCTTCCGTTCCCGGGACGGTCGGAACGAGGGTGGCGGCAAGCTTCTCGGCTCCTCGCGACAGGAGGGGTGCAACGGTGAACACCTTCTGTCGACCGAGCGCTTTTCGAAGACGGACGAATACGATCCCGCCCTCGTCCTCCGGCTCGAATCCAACGAGAAGCACGGCGGGTGCGGCTTCGAGATCGGCGAACGTCACTCCCAACCCCGTTCCCGCGATCCCCGAACCGAGGAAGGCTTGCTCCTCGTCGCTCGCCTCGCGGGTTCGCACGTCCACGTCATTCGTCCCCAGGACTACGCGCGCAAACTTCTGATAGGCGTAGGCGTCCTCCAGCGTCACCCGACCGCCCGGCAGGACGCCGACTCCCTTCGATTGGGGATCGTGCGCCGCGTGGTGGAGTCCCTCCGCCGCGCGCTTCAGCGCTTCCGGCCATGAGGCTTCCCGTAGGACGTCATCCTCGCCGCGGACGAGGGGCACCGTGAGGCGATCGTCGAGCGAGGACCAGGCGAAGGCGAAGCGATCCTTGTCGGTAATCCACTCCTCATTGACGTCCGGATCGTTCAGGGCGAGACGACGCAGGACCGTGCCCCGGCGGTGGTCAATCCGGATGGCACTGCACGACGAGTCGTGTTCCGCAACCGAGGGTGACGACACCAGGTCGAACGGACGCGAGCGGAACCGGTACGCGGTGGAGGTCAAAGCGCCAACGGGACAGATCTGGATGGTGTTTCCGGAGAAGTACGAGGAAAATGCGCGTCCCGACTCGTCCTCGACGTCAAGGCTCGTGGGCGCGTACCCGTCAAACTCCAGCACCTCGGGGTCGAAAACACCGACCTGGGAGATCGCTCCGCGCTCCTGCAACTCGAGGAAACGGTCGCCCACGATCTCGTCGCAGAATCGCGTGCAGCGTTGGCACAGGATGCACCGCTCGCGGTCGAGGAGGATCTCACTGGAGAGCGCCAGCGGTGTCTCGAAGGTCCGCTTGACGTCCACAAAGCGGCTCTCGGCCCGACCCGCACTCATCGCCTGGTTCTGGAGGGGGCATTCGCCTCCCTTGTCGCACACCGGGCAGTCGAGCGGGTGGTTGATGAGCAGGAGTTCCATGACGGCCTCCTGCGCGGCCTTGGCCACCTCCGAGGTGACCTGCGTGCGCACCACCATGCCCTCGGTGAGTACCGTGGAACACGAGGTGACCGGCTTGGGGTAGTCCCGCAACTGTCCGTCGTGCCCCGGTGCGGCGACCTCGACGAGGCACTGCCGACACGCTCCTGCGGCCTTGAGCGCGGGGTGATCGCAGAAGCGTGGAATCTCGATGCCGATGTTCTCTGCGGCGCGAATGATCATCGTGCCGACGGGTACCGAAACGGCGACTCCGTCGATCGTCGCCTGGACGGTTGCCGTCGCGTCGGATCCCGGTGTTCCCGAAGTGGGGCTCACGAGGTCACCTTCTTCTTCGCATCGACGACCGAGAAGAGCGCGGTCGCGCGGGGATCGAGGGGGCATCCGTGTCCGGTCACGTGGGCTTCGAACTCGGCCCTGAAGTGCTCGATGGCCGATGTAATCGGTATCGTCGCAGCGTCACCAAGGGCACAGAAGTTCCTCCCCAGCATCGACGAACTCGTGTCGAGAAGTTGATCGATGTCGGCCTTGGTCCCGTCACCACGCTCAAGCCGCTCCAGGATCTGCGACAGCCAGAAGGTTCCCTCGCGGCACGGTGTACATTTTCCGCACGACTCGTGGCGGTAGAACTCGGTCCACCGTGCGACCGCCCGCACCACGCACACGGTCTCGTCGAATACCTGGATGGCACGGGTTCCGAGCGCCGAGCTCGCGGCTTCCATGGCCTCGTAGTCGAGCGGAACGTCTACGTGCCGGTTGGTCAAGATCGGGGTAGACGAACCCCCAGGACTCCAGAACTTGAGGCGGTGGCCCGAGCGGACCCCACCCGCAAGCTGGAGGAGTTCCCGCAGCGTCATCCCGAGGGGACCCTCGTACTGCCCCGGTCGTGTCACGTGCCCCGAGACCGAGTACAGGACGTGCCCCTTCGATTCCTCGGTGCCCATCGAAGCGAACCAAGCCGCGCCTCGGTCGAGAATTCCCGGGAGCGAGGCGATCGTCTCCACGTTGTTGATGGTCGTCGGCCGCTGATACAAGCCAGAGACGGCCGGATACGGGGGCTTGGATCGCGGCTGTCCGCGGAATCCCTCGAGGGAGTCGAGCAACGCCGTCTCCTCCCCGCAGATGTACGCGCCTGCCCCCGCATGCACCACAATCTCCAGGTCGAATCCGCTCCCGAGGATGTTCTTGCCGAGGTACCCCTTCTTCTTCGCTTCCTCGACGGCCTTGAGCAACCGTCGATACACATGGACGACCTCGCCACGAACGTAGATGAACGCCTCGTGGCATCCGATCGCGTAGGCGGCAATCGCGGCGCCTTCGATGAGCAGGTGCGGCGACGCCATCATCAGTGGGACGTCCTTGCACGTCCCCGGCTCCGACTCGTCGGCATTGATGACGAGGTAGCGCGGCCCCCCGTCGTCCGGCGGGAGAAAGGTCCACTTTCCCGCCGTGGGAAACCCCGCGCCGCCGCGACCGCGAAGGCCAGAATCCTTAACGATTCGAGTAACGTCCGCGGGGCTCTTCTTGAGAGCCTTAGTCAGGCCGGCGTAGCCGCCACCGGCCTCGTAGGTCGCGAGGGTCCACGAGCGAGGTTCAGCCCACTGACGGGTCAGGATGGGGGAAAACGCGGTCACGACGAGGCCCCCTTCTCCGTCGCCGGGGGCGGGTTGAGGCCGACAAGGGAAGCGGGTCCCGCACCGACCCCTTCGTCCGCTCGCCCGTCGGGGAAGCCCGCGAGCACACGCGAGATCTCCTTGAACGTGCACACCTTCTTCGGTCCCCTCGTAGGAGCTACGTCTTTACCCGCCCTCAGGTCGTCGACCACGGCCTTCGCGCTCTCCGGTGTCTGGTTGTCGAAGAACTCCCAATTGACCATCATCACGGGCGCGTAGTCGCAAGCGGCGTTGCACTCGACCCGCTCGAGCGTGACCTTGCCGTCGCTCGTCGTCTCGTCGTCGCCCAGGCCGAGGTGCTCGCTCAGTGCCGCCCAGATTTCGTCGCCGCCCATGAGGGCACATAGCGGGTTCGTGCACACGCTGACCTGGTACTCGCCGGTCGGACGGCGCTTGAATTGCGTGTAGAAGGTCGCGACCGCACTGACCTCGGCCGTGCCCACGCCCAGAACGTCGGCGCAGAAAGCGATCCCATCGGGGGAGACAAACCCATCCTCCGATTGGACCAGGTGGAGCAAGGGAAGGATGGCGGAGCGCCTCGCGGGGTAGCGCGCAACGATCGCGGCCGCATCCTTCGCGAGACGAGTCATCGCCTCGTCGCTGTACGTCATCGGTCGACGCCTCCCAGCACGGGATCGATCGAGGCGACCGCGACGACGACATCGGCCAGTTGGCCACCTTCGCACAAGATCGACAGCGCCTGCAGGTTGTTGAAGGAGGGGTCGCGGAAGTGGGCGCGATACGGTTTGGTCCCCCCGTCGGAGACGAGGTGGATGCCGAGTTCGCCGCGCGGAGCCTCGACCGTTTGCCACACCTGACCGGCCGGGACCCGGAAGCCCTCGGTCACCAACTTGAAGTGGTGAATGAGCGCCTCCATCGACGTGCCCATGATCGTCTTGATGTGGTCAAGGGAGTTGCCCTGACCGTCGCCTCCCAGCGAGAGTTGCGCTGGCCACGCGATCTTCTTGTCGGCGACCATGACGGGGCCGGGTGTCGTCTCCAGCCGGTCCGCGCATTGCCGAACGATCTTGAGGGACTCGTACACCTCCTCCATGCGGATCACGAGTCGCGAGTACGCGTCGGCGTCGTCGCTCGTCGGCACCTGAAAGTCGTAGCTCTCGTATCCGCAGTAGGGGTCTTCCTTACGCACGTCGTACGCGAGACCCGCGGAGCGAAGCATCGGGCCGGTGATGCCGAGCGCCATGCAGCCGGAGAGGTTCAAGTAGGCGACCCCCTTGGCGCGACCGATGAAGATCGGGTTCTTGAGGATGAGATTGCCGAGCTCGCCCATCTTCGCCTTCATCGTGCCGTCCAAAGCCCGGAGTGCGGCGATGACGTCCTCGGGAGCGTCCACGGCTACACCGCCCGGCCGGATGTACTCGTTGTTCATCCTGAGGCCAGAAATCGCCTCGATGATCGTCAAGACGTACTCACGGGCGAGGAAGGACGTGGTCATGATCGTCGTGGCACCGAGTTCGTTGCCTGCCGTGCCGATCGAGACGAGGTGAGAGGAGATCCGGTTGAGCTCCATCATGAGCACTCTCAGAACGCTCGCTCGCTCGGGGATGTCATCGGTGATCCCCAGAAGCTTCTCGACGCCGAGGCAGTAAACCGCCTCTTGGAACATCGAGGCGAGATAGTCCATGCGGGTGCAGAAGGCGGGCCCCTGCGACCACGTCCTCCACTCCATGTTCTTCTCGATGCCGGTGTGGAGGTAGCCCACGCCCGCGCGGGCCTCCGTGATGACCTCACCCTCGATTTCCAGCATGATCCTTAAGACCCCGTGCGTCGACGGGTGTTGCGGCCCCATGTTGATGACGATGCGTTGACTCCCCAGCCGCGTGGCCTCCTCCGCAACGTCGGACCAATCGGCGCCATAGGCGGTGAACTCGGGTGCCGTGTCGTCCTGCGAAGCGGGACCCGTCGCGCGAGCGGTCATGTGTACTGCCTCCGCTCGTCGGGGGAGGGGATCGTCGCGCCTTTGAATTCGACGGGGATTCCCCCGAGCGGGTAGTCCTTCCGCTGAGGGTGCCCGATCCAGTCGTCCGGCATAGCGATCCTGGCCAACGAGGGGTGGCCGTCGAACACGATCCCGAAGAAGTCGTAGGTTTCCCGCTCGTGCCAGTTATTGGCGGGGTAGACCGAGGTCGTCGAGGGGATGTGGGGGTCGGCGTCCGCAACGGCAACCTCGAGCCGGATCCGCCTGCCGTGGGTGATGGAGGTGAGGTGGTACGCGGCGTGCAGTTCGCGACCGGTGTCACTGGGGTAATGAACACCGCTCACCCCGAGCGAAAGCTCGAATCGACAATCGGGGTCATCCCGCAGGTGCTGGCACACCTCGACGATGTGATCGCGGGCTACGACTAGCGTCAACTCGCCCTGGTCGACGATGACAGCCTCGATCGCGTCGGACGCCCGATCGCCCAGAAGCTCCTCGAGGATGTCGACGACCCCATCGAACCACTCGCCGTACGGCCTCGACGCCGGAGCGGGCATCGCGACGCTTTGCGTGAGCCCCCCGAAACCCGACGTGTCTCCCGAACCTCCGAACAACCCTTGTCGGACGGGCAGCAAGGTGAGGGGCGGGCGACCGTCCCGATCGGGGACCGCGGGTTCGAGGCTGTCGTGACTGCTCATCGGAGAAGCCCCGTCATGTCGGACGTGGGGGTTGCGGCAAGCGCGGCGGCCTCGGCCTTCTGGGCGATCGCCCTACGGTGCGAGCCGAGCGGCGTCTTCCTCGCACCCGCCTTGATCTCCATCAAGGCGTTGAGGAGCATCTCCGGTCGAGGGGGGCAGCCGGGCAGATAGACGTCCACGGGGACGACGTGGTCGGCGCCCTGAACGATCGCGTAGTTGTTGAACATTCCGCCGGACGACGCGCAGACTCCCATGGCGAGAACCCACTTGGGTTCGGCCATCTGGTCGTACACCTGACGGAGGATCGGGGCCATCTTCTGGCTCAACCGACCCGCGACGATCATGAGGTCGGCCTGGCGAGGGGAGCCACGGAACACCTCGGAACCGATACGGGCGATATCGAAACGCGGCCCCCCGGTGGCCATCATCTCGATGGAGCAGCACGCGAGGCCAAAGGTCACGGGCCAAACGGATGTCCCCCTCGCCCAACCGATGACGCTCTCAACCGTCCCCAGCATGAAGGACGGTGCGCTCTCCTCAATGCCCACGTGTCACTCCCAGTCGAATCCGCCGCGGCGCCACTCGTAGACGAACGGCACGGTTATCAAAGCGATGAAGGTCACGATCGAGATCAGGCCGAACACCGCGAGTCTCTGGTAGGCGATCGCCCACGGGTAGAGGAAGACCACCTCGATGTCGAAGATGATGAACGTCATGGCGACGAGGTAGTACTTGATCGGCACCCTGCCACCGCCCACGGCGCTCGGGGTTGCCTCGAGCCCACATTCGTACGCGGAGAGTTTTGCCTCGTTGTACCGCCGAGGGCCAAGAATCGAACTGACGAGCACCCCCACAACCGCGAGGGCGCCAGCCACTCCGATCATCACGAGGATGGGCACGTACGGGTTCACGTCGTGGCACCTCTCTCCCAAGGTTGAAGCGTCGTCAAGACGATGGCGCAATCCGCGACAGCGCGGCGATCATTCGGTCAGCCCAGTCGCCACCATGCGGCTCCCAGACATCAGACAGCAGTTTATGGGTAAACCACATCAGGGTGGGACGGGGCAATCCGTACTTGGTGCACACCTTCATGACCGAGGGATGATCGACGAGCCTCGCAAACGCTCGACCCAACGAATAGTATCCGCCGAGGTCATCCCTCACGTGTTTCGTATATCCGTCGAGCGCGCGTTCACGCGCACGGTCATCCCGAGCCGATCTCGCATCGACCGAAGCCTCCGTGAGTCGCCGTGCGGCTTGCATCGCGTAGGCGATGCCCTCCCCATTGAAGGGGTTGACCATCCCTCCACTGTCGCCCACCAGCGCCATGCCGTCGCGGTAGAGCGGCCGACGATCGAGAGCCATGGGAATCGCGGCGCCGAGAGTGGTCCCGACTCGCGTCTCCGGGGTGAAACCCCAGTCCCCCGTCGACCGTGCGACCCACTCGTCGAGGAGGGCCCGATGATCGAGCCGAGGGGGCTTTCCCTTACCGCTCAACGTGCCGAGGCCAACGTTGGCCGTTCCATCGCCGAGAGGGAAGATCCACCCGTATCCGGGGAGCAGTCTCGACTTCCCCGGTTCTCCCGACCAGACCTGAAGGTGCCCCTCCATCCAATCGTCACGTCGCGGTGTCGAATAGTACGTCCGCACGGCAACCCCCATGGGGCGGCCCTTCCTTCTCTCCCTGCCGACGCCAAGGGCCAGTCGGGCGCTCACTCCGTCCGCCGCGACCACGAGCGGCGCCTGGAACGTGATTTCCTCGCCGATCTTTCTTCCCTTCTCGTCGGTTTCCCGCGCGGTCACCCCAACGATCCTGCCCGACGATCCGTCGCGCACCGCGCCCGTTACCGTGATTCCCTCGCGCACATCCGCACCGGACGCTCGGGCGTGGCGAGCGAGGATGTGATCGAAGGTCGCGCGAGGCAGCGTGAGTCCGTAGGACGGGAACGTGGGGGTTTCCGGCCACGGAAACTCGATGCGGTGTCCTCCGCCGATCATCCGGATCCCCTTGTTCCGCGCCCAGCCTTCGTCCTCCGGCGTCGGGACCCCCATGAGCGTGAGTTCCCTCACCGCGCGCGGTGTGAGGCCATCCCCGCACACTTTCTCCCGGGGAAACCTGGCCTTCTCCAGCGCGATGACGTCGAAGCCTTCGCGAGCGAGGTAGTGGGCAGTCGCGCTGCCGGCAGGGCCCGCTCCCACGACGATGACGTCCGCTTCCGTCGACATGCGAACCGTTGTCACGCGCACCAGCGTAACCGCGCCGCGCGACGAGGCGCTCCTCTCCTTCGAACGCGGGAGGAGGCGAATCGCGAGACGTAGGGTGGAGCCGTGAGCGTTCAGACCGCGTCGCATGCCGCCCCCCTCGTCGTGCGCACCGTCGCTATCGCGGACCCCGGTGACCTCATCTCCACCATGCCGGTCGAGGGTCTCTCGTGGGTCCGTCGGGGCGAGGGACTGGTCGCTTGGGGCGAATCCGCGCGGATCGACGTTACCGGAGGTGAGCGTTTCACCGAGGCGCAGGCATGGTTCTCCGCCCTGGGCTCGCGAGCCGTCGTACGCGACGAGGTGGGAGTCCGCGGAAGTGGGTTGGTCGCCTTCGGGTCGTTTTCCTTCGCGGACGATTCCGCCGCGGGAGGCACGCTGATCGTCCCGCGATACGTCCTCGGACGCCGCTCCGGAACGGCGTGGCTCACCGCGATCTCGACCTCGGCGACGATTACCGCACCCGACCTTGACGCCGCCTGCTCGGACGCGATTCCCGTTCGTCCCCTGGGGAGCGTTCACGTCTCCACGGGTGACCCCGAGGCGTGGCACTCGGCGGTCGGGAACGCCGTTGACCACATCGCGGCGGGAGGGATCGACAAGGTGGTTCTTGCCCGTTCTATCGAGGCGGAGGCTTCTCTCCCCGTCGACGTTCGCGCCCTGCTGGAACCGCTTGCGTTGACCTACCCCACGTGCTGGACCTTCCACGTCGACGGGCTCATCGGTGCCACACCGGAACTCCTCGCGAGGGTGGACCGGGGTCTCGTCACCTCACGCGTCCTCGCCGGAACGATTCGGCCAACGGGGGATGAGGTAGCCGACCTCGCCCACGCGGCCGCACTCGCGCGCTCCTCCAAGGATCGGGAGGAACACGAGTATGCGGTCGAGTCCATCACCCGAGTGCTCGCGGAACACTGCAGTTCGTTCAACGTCCCCGAGGCGCCGTCCGTGATCCACCTTCCCAACGTCATGCACCTCGCCTCCGACGTCACCGGCGTCCTCGCGGACGCGACGACGAGCCTCGAACTCGTCGCGGCCCTCCACCCGTCCGCCGCCGTCTGCGGTACCCCAACCGAAACTGCGGCCGCCCTTCTCAAAGAGCTTGAGGGCTGCGACCGTGGCCGCTATTCGGGTCCGGTGGGGTGGATGGATGCGACGGGCGACGGCGAGTGGTGCATCGCCCTCCGCGCCGCGGAAATCTCGCGTGAGGACCCATCGCGTCTGCGCCTCTTCGCGGGTTGCGGCATCGTCGCCGCATCCGACCCCGACGCCGAATGGGCGGAGAGTGAGGCAAAACTCGAGCCGCTTCGGGCGGCGTTGGGTGCCGACTAACCCCCGGCCGCGAGGGCCGGTATCACGGCGTGGAATCCGGAAGCCCCCTCGACAGCGCTGACGATGTACACGAGTTCACCGTCCTCCGCCCTCCTTGCCGTGATCTCGCTCGCACCGTATCCGGGTGCCGGGGGGCTGGAGTCGTCTCCCCACAGCAGAATGAACTCACCCGCCCACGCAAGGCCCGTCGGCGCTGGTAGTCGATCGTTGATGCGCCACAGCTCCTCACCCAGCACGTTGAGCATGGACCGTCCTCGCGCGAGCCTCGTGCCATCCGCGTTGAATGCCAAGAAGACGTCACCGCTACGGGCTTGTGCGGTGGCAACATCGACGAAGGTACTGGTGCGCAAGGCGAGCGTGTAGAGGAGCACCGTTCCGTCATCTCGAGGACACGCGTTGAGGAGTTGGCGATCGGGGGGCCAGGAAACCGGGTAGCAGTAGTCCTCACCCGGGGGAAGGCCGTGGGCCTGACGGACGAAGGGACCGTAACCGGGCTCTGCTGACGAGGTCGGCGAGACCGTGGGCTCGGGAGTTGGGCTCGGCGAGGGGGAGGCCAAGGATGCTTCATCGGTATAGGCGACGATGGTCCACCGTTGATCCTCTTCGCCGGGGATCGTCTCCTTTTCGGCGACGATCAGGATAGTGCCGTCGACCGACTGGACGTAATTTCCCATCTTGACGGGGGCCACGAGCACCGAGACCGGTGCGCCGTCGAATCCCATCCGGACGATCTCCCGTTCTCCTGCCCCGGACTCGATCACCATCCCGTTCCCATCGGTCGATATCCGCACCTCCGGGTCGATCCACGTTCCTCCCGCGATCCCGCTCGGTCCGGGAAGGGGGCCGGACAACTGTCCCGAGACAAGGTCGAACGTGTGGAGGGTCACCGCGTCCCCCGATGCGGGCTGCGACACAATCGCATGCACCCGATCGGGAAGCCAAGCGAGTAAGCGACGTTCGGACGCCACTCCGAGGTTTCCCGCCTCGTAGAGGATGCCGTTCGGGTCCACGACGTACAGGTAACGGGGTCCGGGAATCCCCCATTCCGAGGGGCCGTTCCCCGGAACCTCGATGGGGGCGGCGGACGGCGAGGGTCCGTCTGGATCCGGGGTTACCGTCACGAGCGCCGGTTCGAACCCTCCCGCGCTGGAGTCGTACTCGACGAGCGCCCAGCCTTCCCCAATCGACTGCAAGACAGGGCCCGTCAACGGCCATGCCTCCAGCGCGACGGGATGGACAATCGCCTCGGACGTGGGAGTAACCGACGGTGCGGGGTGGTAGCTCGCCGACGGTTCCGGTGCCGGCATCGAAACGTGGGGCCACCCCACGATCGTGAGCGTGGCGGCGGAAGCAAGAAACACCGTCGCGAGGATTCCCGTGAGGCCGATCCACCATCGGGAACTCTTAATCTGCGCCACGACGCCTCCCTGGGAACTGATCCGTCCTGGCCTCCAGGCTAATCGCCGTTGGGTCCCGGGACGAACCCCACCCCGGACGTCGACCCCACCTTCGGGACGGTCATGACCGCTTCGATCACCTCGACCCCCGTCGGAGGAACCGCCAGGACCTCGGCGAGCGCCTCTCCGTCGTAGATGGGGACGTGACGCGCTCCGTAGCCCGCGACCAGGGAAGCGAGGTTCGCGCCGTGCGGTGTTGTGAAGACCCGCTCGAAGCGCTCCTCTCGTGCGGCGGCATGCTCCAGCCCACCGAAAATCGTCCCTCCGCCGTCGTTGGCGACGACGATCCGAACGTCGGGAACCCGCTCCCTCGTTCCCACGAGAAGGCCCCCAATGTCGTGGAGGAAGGTGACGTCGCCCATGAAGGCTGTCACGGGTCCAACGCCTCCGAGCGCGACCCCCATTGCCGTTGAGACGGTCCCATCGATTCCCGCAAGTCCCCGGTTCGAGAGAATGCGGGGCATGTCCCCGATCCGCGTCGCGGGGAGGACGGCGTCAAGGGCACGAATGGGGCCGCTCGATCCCACGACGAGAACACCTCCAGCCTTGACGGAGGCAACGACGGCCGCAGCGACGGATCTCAGTGCCCACAGTGCGGGAACGGGATCCCGCCCCAAGCCCTTCCACCGCGAGAGCCACGAGCCCGGTTCCTCCCGGGGAAGCTCGCGCCCACGGGTCCTGACCCATTCGAACGGAACATCACGGGCAACGACCTCGGCGTGAGCGGGGGCCTCGCGCCAGCGGCCGCCGTGCCGGGCGACCCACAGGCGCGGGGCTTCCTGAACGAGGCTCGCAACGACCCTGGACAGGGTGGGACGCCCCACGACGAGGATGAATTCGATGTCGTCGACAAGGGCGTTCGCCCGTGGGCTTTCGAGGGCCTCGGCGTATCCCGGGATGCACGATGCTCCCGACCGCGCGCCGGAGGAAGGCTCGGCGAAAAGGGGCCACGCGCGCGACATCGCGATGGTCGCCGCCGCAGGCCCCGCACCGTGACCGGCGATCACGATGCCACGCTCGACGTCGGGAAGCGGAGGGATGCTCGGTTCCGAGGGGATGGAGAACACCGCGGGACGCCCGTGCGGCCAGTCGCCGTAGTCCGGACCCAGAGGCGGCCTGAATTGAAGATTGATGTGAACGGGACCGACGGTGTCGTGCGCGGGGTGGCTCGGTGGCGCTGCCCCCGCGGCGTACGCGAGTGCGGTTTCGACGATCCCCGCCGCCTCGCCGTCTAGGTCTCGCCCCTCGCCGGGAGGAAGGATGTCTCCCGACCACTGAACGAAGGTGCCGAAGGGGTGACGTTGATCCGTGGTCTGATTCGCCCCCGTCCCCCGCAGCTCGAAGGGTCGGTCGGCCGTTACGAGAACGAGTCGGAGGCCGGCGTGGTGGGCCTCCATGACGGCGGGAAGCAGGTTCCCGACCGCGGTTCCCGAGGTCGTCACCACCGCCACCGGTTCGCCCGTCGCCTGGGCGAGCCCCAGCGCGACGAATCCCGCAACCCTCTCATCGATCCTGACGTGAAGGTCGATGTGCGGCGCACCCACGGGAGGGCCACTCGATGCCGCCTCGGCGAGCACGTGCGCCAGGGGCCCGGAGCGTGAACCGGGGCACAGGACGAAACGTGTCACCCCGCTAGCCGCGAGATGCGCGATGAACGCTCGAGTGAACGTTCCGTTTGCCGTCGGTTTCACGCCGTCACCTCCCATGGGACGGGTGTCAGGCGCCCCGCCTCGGGGACGAGTGGACGCGCAACGACGTCGTCCGCGAGAAGCGCTCCCGTTCCCAATCCACAAGCGTAGGGAAGGTCGGGCAACGCAAGGGCGAGTGCAAGCCCCGCGGCGAGCCCGACGGAGGTCTCCATCGCCGACGATACGACGACGGGAAGCCCAGCCCGTTCGGCGATCTCCAGGCACGCACGGACGCCCCCGAGGGGGGCCACCTTGAGGATGAGAATGTCGGCAGCGGCCGCGCGCGCGACCGCGAGCGGGTCATCGGGAAGACGCACGGATTCGTCCGCCGCTATCGGAACGTCGACCGCCTTCCTCACCTGGACCATCTCGTCGATCGTCGCGCACGGTTGTTCCGCGTATTCCAGGCCCGCAAGCCCACCGGATCGTGCGGCATCGTCGAGTTCCCGAAGCGCGCGAATCGCCTCGTTCGAACCCCATACCCCGTTAGCGTCCACGCGCACCCTCGCGAGCGATCCTCCCGTGGCCTTGACAGCAGCCGCCGCGGCTTCGACCCGGGCGCAATCGTCGGAAAGGGCGGTCCCGGGACCTCCCACCTTGACCTTGGCCACCACACATCCCCCCGCGGTCGCGTACCGGGACACCTCCGCGACGGGAACCACCGGCACGATCGAGTTGACCGCCACGCTCTCGCGCACCCCGGTGGGCCACCTTCCCGTGGCCGCCTCGATCGCGGCGGACCACCACAGCGAAGCACGCCTCGCGTCGTAGTCGGGGAAGGGCGAGTACTCACCCCACGCCTCCGCCCCATCACGCCCCATCCCATGAATCAGGACCCCGCTGCGCTCCGTCACGCCTCGAAAGGGCGTGACGAGAGAGACGCGAAAGGGTCGGAACTCCATGGCGCCAGGCTATTGCCTTCCACACGGAACGGGGAGCGCCGGGCTTCTCGCCCGACGCTCCCCGGTGTGTCCACACAGAGTCACTCGACCGTTAGGGGTGGATGATCGCTCCGCCCTCTGCCGCCCCCACCCACATCCCCTCGCGGGGAGGGGTCCCGATAGGCAACAGCGTCACCACATTCCGTGTCACGTCGTCCCACGTCCACAGTGCACCCGATCCCTGGACGAGAACCGTCGAGCCGACACCGCCGTAGCACCACGTCCCTTGAATCGCGCCATCCGCAAGGATGACGGGGTGGGACTCCTTCAGAACCACGGCAGCCGGGTGAGAGGTGATGATCACTTGGTTCTCCCCAGCGGCGATGTACCCGGTGATGATCGCCCCCGCTGCTGGGAGGGTTCCACCACTCTCCGTCTCGATTGCCTGCAGGTCGCTGGCGTTCGCGATGGGAGCCGCGTCACCACCATTGAGGTCGAGGCTCCAGTACGTGACGTCGTCTCCTTCACCCCAACACTGGACGGCGAGTCCGCCGGTAACCGACGGCCCCATGGGGTAACACCCGACCGTCTCACCGACCGGCTTGAGAGCCACCTGGGTGCCGTCGGCGTGGTAGGCCACGTACGACTGCGCGGGAGGCATCTCAAACTCGTACCTCACCTGGGTGTCGCCGACATCCATGATCGTGATGCCTTCGCCACCCTTGACGACTCCGGCCTCGGTGATGAGTGTGCCAGCGTCGTTGTAGATGCCGTCGAGCGATGCCCCGGAGCAGTTCCCCCGGAGCAGCCACTCATCGCCCGGGCGATCCTCGGCCCGCAGGTAACCGCCCTCGCCGCAGAACTGCCACTCGTGCGTCACCGTCCCCGAAGCGAGGTCGACCGTCAACGCGACGTACCGGTTCTCGACAACGAACGCAACGTTCCGCTCCATGTCCCAGGCGGAGAGATAGGGAGCCGTGTACTGACTGAGGTTCGCAACCTCGTACCGATCTCCTGTTGGTGACACGAGGAAGAGGATCCGCTCCCCCTCGATGGGTTCCTCGACGTTCGACCGGAAGGTCGAATCGAAGATCGCCAGCACCCAGCCCTGTCCGGCGGACGCCAGAACCGCTGGCGTCAGCGGCACCGACGTCGGCAAGCCATCGGCCGTGACGTCGTCGACGGGTGTCGTCGTCGGGCTGGGCGACGGGACGTCACTACTCGACGGATAGGGCGTTGCGATGGGATTCACGGAGCCGAAATGATCGTAGGCGAGGTATCCCGCCGTTCCGAGAACACCGACCGACACGGCAGCCACGAGTCCAACCCCCGCCATCCTCGCGGTTTGCCGACGCTTCGCCTTGCGAGCTACCCCGCGAGCCATCACCACGTGATCGAAAGCGGGTAGCCCCCGCTCCGTTGCGGCCTCAGCCTCCCCGAGCACGTCTCCCAGTTCCTTCGTCATCGCACACCTCCCGTGGGGCGCACCGGCGCCCGCTCGTCATCCGTCACGACCGTTCCGAGCATCGCATTGAGGGCTCGGATCCCATCGGACACGTATCGTTTGACCGCTCCAGGCGAGAGGTGAAGAGCCTCCGCCGTTTCCGCCGTCGATTGATCCGCTAGGAAGCGCAAGGCCACACATGCCCTCGCGCGCGGCGGCAACTCGGCGAGTGCGGACGCGACATCGATGCGCCCCACCGCCTCCGTCTCGTGGCCGGGATCGACCGCGTGGACCTCAACCCGGTCCACCCTCGCCCTTTCCCGCGCCCGCTTCCGATGGCTATCGACGAATCGCGAGGCAATCGCACGCCTCACGTACGCCTCCGCATGCCCAATCGACTCGAACTTCGCCCGCCCGGAAAAGGTCGAGACGAGCGAATCCTGGACCAGGTCCTCGGCGTCGCCGACATCTCGCGTGAGCAGGTACGCATATGCGATGAGCGCGCGGTGGCGCTCACTTACCAATTTCTCCAACATGGGCTCCCACGCCGTCATGGCTCCTCCTTGGCCTTCCTTGGCCCTTCAGAAGCCTCAACGGCGCCGATGGCCGATTTGGTTGGGTCGACTTACGGTTGGCGCAACGCGCGGTACCCGTCCGTTCCTACCACCTGAATCGGCGAGCCCGCGCTCTCCCCGGGAAGGAGGGTGACGTCGGTTCCGGTGTCGAAATCCACCCACCAGAGGTGGCCGTCGCCACTGACGAGCGCCGCCGTGCCGACGCACGCGTGGCACACGCGGTAACGGAACGGCACCTGTCCCACCGGCTCGACCGTGCCCCCGTAGAGAACCCCAAGGCGGCGATCATCCCCGAACGCCACCTGAACGATCGGAAGCGCACTATCGGAGCAGTACCCCGTCACCAGGAAATCATGGGGACCGGCCGCAGCCGCGGACCACGCGAAATCGATCAGTTCCGGTGCCGAGATCACCTGATGGGGTGCGGAGAGGTCGACGGGCAACTCCCACACCGAAAGCCTCCCCGTCTCAAGGGAGTAGCAGTAGACCGCGAGCGTGTCACCCCTGCCCTTGCCCATCATGTAGCAATCGCCCACCATGCTCGACGGGATGGCGGCGGTTGTTCCGTCCGCGTAGTGAGCGATGAAACGTTCGTCCGGCCCGGTCTCGAACCCACTCAGCACCTGGACAGAACCGACATCGACGACCGTCACCATGTCCTCCGATCCAACGGTGTCGCTCGGAATGAGCGTTCCCGAATCGGTGTAAACACCGTCGATCCCGGTGCCCTGACAGTGCCCCCGAACGAGCCAGTTGCCCGAGCGGGCCTGAGCCGTCGATATCCAACCGGGGCTGGAGCAGAACGTCCACGTGTTGGCGATAGCACCGGTCGCCATATCGAAGACGACGAGGTCGGAGCGGCCCTCGACCATGAGGATCTTGTCCCTGGAGTAGTCCCACCCTGCGAGATCGGGAGCGGTCAGGCCGAGCGCGGTGAGGTTCGCGAGCTCGTAGCGGTCGCCCGCGGGTGCGATGAGGTAGAGGATCCGGTCTCCCGGCGTGAAGGTGTACGGGTCGTCGGCGGTGTCGATCTGGGTCGTATCGTCGATCGCGACCACCCACCCGCTTCCCACGGAGTCGAGGATGGTTTCGGTGAGGGTCGAGGCTGTCGGGACGTAGGCGGCCACCGTCACGGGACGTTCGACGAAGGCCGACGTATTCGCGGTCGGGGTCGGCTCATCGGTTGGTGTCACCGTGGTGGTGGGTGCGGGTCCGGACGAGCCCGCCGAGTCGAACCACCCGAGGGCGATCCCCGCAATCAACGCTCCAATCAGCACCAGCAAGACGACGACCCACGTCATTCCGTTCGCGACTGGCTTGCCCATCCCTGTGCCCCTCCTCGTCGAGCCTCCCGGCAAACCCAACCTACGCCCGACGCCGTGCGGCGGCTAGGCTCGGTGACGTGACCGACGCTCCCACCTCAGTGTCCGCGATCTTCGACCCCTCGCGGTGGCGCGACATCGACGGCTTCCCCGCTGGCGATGTCACCTACCACCGCTGGGTGGACCGCGAATCCCCCGGGGGCGAGCGGGACCTGCCCGCCGTCCGCATCGCCTTCAACCGCCCGGAGGTTCGCAACGCGTTCCGCCCCCAGACGGTGGACGAGCTCTACCGTGCTCTCGACCACGCCCGCCGTACCCCCGAGGTCGCGGCCATCATTCTCACGGGAAACGGTCCCTCCCCCAAGGACGACGGATGGGCCTTCTCGTCCGGCGGCGATCAGTCCGTCCGTGGGGGCGACGGTTATCTCTACGCGGGGGACGAAGCCCCCACCGCGTCGGGCGGTCGTCTCCACATCCTTGAGGTGCAGCGCCTCATGCGGACCACCCCCAAGGTCATTGTCGCGGCCGTGTGCGGATGGGCTGCGGGAGGAGGGCACAGCCTCAATGTCGTTGCCGACCTCTCGATCGCCAGCCGCGAACACGCCCGCTTCAAACAAACCGACGCGGCGGTGGGCTCCTTCGACGCGGGCTATGGTTCCGCCCTCCTCGCCCGCCAGGTCGGGGACAAGAAGGCGAGGGAGATCTTTTTCCTCGGCCGCGAGTACTCAGCGGAGGAAGCCCTCGCGTGGGGGGTGGTGAACGAGGTGGTCGACCACGCGAAACTCGAGGAACTCGCCCTGGACTACGCCACGCGAATCGCCGCCCAATCGCCGCAGTCAATCCGCATGCTCAAGTTCGCGTTCAACCTCGCGGACGACGGGCTCGCCGGCCAACAGGTCTTCGCGGGCGAGGCAACCCGCTTGGCCTACATGACGGACGAAGCCCGTGAGGGCAGGGACGCGTTCCTCCAGAAGCGCCCCCCGGACTGGACGGCCTTCCCCTACCGGTACTAGTCCGGGGCGGGAAGCCCTACTGGACGACCCCATCGAACTTGATGACCGCGGTGGTCCAGGCTCCCGACAGTGGAACCATTTCCACCCAGGTTTGGCCGGGCGCAAGGTACACGGGTTGCCCATCGAGAGTCGTCAGGTGGAAGGTATCCCCACGGTTGGCCTTGGTCCACAGAATCGGAACGACTTTGCCCCCGGTCGCGACGAACCCCGGTGCGTTGGTGACGATGACGAACGACTCGGGGTTGTAGCCCTGGGTATACGCGACCCTCACCCTGAAGATGATGACGTTAGCCGCGCCGATCTGGTTCCCGTCCATCGTGATGTCCGGGTCATCGAACTCAAACCTCTGCCACGTGCCGAGAGTCTCGTCCCACACCCAATGGGGGTGGCCGCAGGACGAGTACCTCAGGTCGATCGTCCCGACCGGGGCACCCTGAATCGTTGCTGTCGCGTCGGTCGCGGGATAGGCGTAGTCGAATTGCGGCGTCGCGGGACCAATGCCGTCGGCCACCGCCTCGGCAGCGAAGATAGCCGGGTGTCCCCATAGTCGGAACTCCAGATCTTTATTGATCTGCGACCTCGGCATCCTCGTGAAACCCTCCGACCCCTGCAGGAAACCCGTCGTTGGTGAAAAGTCGTCGGCGTAGAGGAGTTGGCCGAGCCTCCGGAACGTCGCCTGAACCGCGTAGTTACAACCCGAGGCGACGAGCGCGGCGTGAAACGATCCGACGATATTCGGATCCATGTTCCGAGCGGATCGGATGGGGCCAACGTCTTCGGGATAGGTCGATTGGAAGATCGCCATCAACCTCAGGCAAGCGCTATTGATGTACTCCTCGAAGACGATGTCGGCGTATTCCAGGCCCTTCTGGGGGCGACCATTGGCGGTGTTCTCGATCTTGATCGGAACGGGCACCCTGGCGACGTCCTCTGCGGGAGCGCCGACCGCGCTCAAACCGGTGAGGGGCCAGACGACGGCGGGAACCGGGTCCTCCGGGGGCGACGGCACCACCCACCGATCGTCCGTCGGCGTGGCGGTTACGGTCTCCGCCGGAGGGGTGATCACCGCCGGGGCGCACGCCGCGAGGATCCCGAGAGCGCTCACCGCAAGAACGGACACAGTGAGGCGTCTCGGAAAGACCATGCGACCCAGTCTAGGTTCCCTGTCGATGGCGATCCTTGTGCCCATACGCTCGCTCACTTCGAGGTCGTGATGACGTAGTCGTCGAATCGCAGGTACTGGACTTCTCCCGTCCCCGACTGGGGAAGCAATTCGACCCAGGTGTTCCCGGGAGCGAGGTACACGGGTTCACCCTCCAGTGTGAAAAGGTGGAAGGTATCCCGACGATCCGCCTTGCTCCACCGAATCTCGGCATACCTCCCCCCCGCTGCGACGTACCCGGTACCGTGATCGACGATCATGATCGACTCGGGGTCGTCGCTGTACTTCCACCTCACCACCACCCTGAGGATGACGATGTTCGTCGCGGTGATCTGAACACCGCCTTGGGTCATGTGCGGTTTGGTGAACTCATAGCGTTGCCATAACCCCGACGCCTCATCCCACTTCCAGTTGGGGTGCGCGTAGTTGGTGAACTCGACCGAGATGGCACTCACGGGGGTTCCATCCAGCACCGCCGTCGCTTGATCCGCGGGGTACGCGAAGTCGAGTTGCGGAGACGCGGGTAGGACGTTCGTGCCGACCGCGCAGGAGGCGATCTCCGTCAGGCGCACATACGTCTTATAGGGCCGAACCTTATCCGACCTCAGGGGGAAACCCTTGGGGCAATTCCTCAGGTCCTCCGCGAACAGGACCTGATCGAGCGCCCGGGCGTCTCGCAAGGGTCCCGCGGCCGCCCCCGAGAACGCGATCGGCCCCCAGAAGGATCCAAAGATGTTCGGATCCATCGGTCGAAGCGAACGCGTGCTGCCCACCGTATCCGGCCAGGTGGAGTGGAAGACCGCCATGAGGCGGGTCGCCCCCTTCCGCCCCAGGTACTCCTCGAAGACGATATCCGCGAACTCGAGTCCTTGCTGAGGGCGCGCGTGGATGTTGTCGTCGATCTTGACGGCGATGGCAATTCGGGACAGATCCTCGGCCGACACACCGTCCGCGCTCAGCCCCGTCAACGGCCAGACGCTCTCCGGTTTGGGATCCGTCGGTGGGGAGGGCACAACATCGCGATTCTCCATCGGAGTGGCGGTCACGGTCTCGGCCGGTGGCGTAATCACCTGAGGAGCGCACCCATTCATGAGGACGGCAATCACGGCGGCTACGGCGACGGTCGACCCCCGGGAGGCACGGTTCATGGCGCCAAGTCTAGGCATCGCTCGTCTGCCAAAACGGCACCCGCACCGACGCCTCCCGGGTCCGGAACGAGCGTGGCGCTCAGGACTGAACAACGTCGTCGAACTTAATGGTTGCCCAGTCTCTCGCGCCCCACAGCGGCACGATTTCGATCCAGGTCTTCCCGGGTGCGAGCAGAACAGGCTCACCGTCAAGCGTCGTCAGGTGGAAGGTATCGTAGCGATCCGCCTTGCTCCACCGGATCGGGATGACCTTACCTCCCGTCGCGACGAACCCCGGTGCCCCCGAGACGATGACGAGCGACTCGGGGTTCTTCCCATTCGAGTACACGACCCCGGCGCGAAGGATGATGACGTTGGTAGCGGCAAGCTGGTTTCCGTCCCTCGTGAGGTGCGGCTGGCTGAATTCGAAACGCTGCCAAAGTCCCGTCGTGGCATCCCAATCCCAGTGCGGGTGGCCGATGCCGGAGAACCGGATGTCGATCGTCCCCACCGACGTGCCCTCGACCGATGCCGTCGCGAGCTCAGCGGGATAGGCGTAGTCGAACTGCTTGGTCGCGGGCGAGGCCCCCTTGGCGATGGCATCGTCGGCCACGACGGGAAGGTTGACCCTCAGGCTGTGCATCGAGATCGTCGGATTGACCCGGAAGAATCCCTCGGAATACCAGATGTAACCCCTGGTTACCCCGCTATGCTTCGCGTCTTCCATAAAGAGGTACTGCTCGTCGTACTGGAACACCTTCTGCACCGCGAAGTTACACCCCGACGCCACGAGAGCCGTATGGAACGACCCCATCAGATTAGGGTCCATGTTCCGAGCCGACCGGACGGGGCCCACCTCGTCGGGAAGGGTCGTCTGAAAAACCGCGAGGAACCGCACCCCACTGTCGTTGATGTACTCCTCGAAGACGATATCGGCGTACTCCAGATCCGACTGGGGGCGGGCCATGGACCCGTTCTCGACCTTCACCCCCAGCGCGATGCCCTCCACGTCCGCCGGATCGGCCCCCACCGCACTCAAGCCCGTGAGGGGCCACACCACCGATGGAATCGGATCGTCCGGAGGGGAAGGCACCGGGTCACGATTCTCGCGTGGCGTGGCGGTCACGGTTTCCGCGGGAGGCGTGACGACCTCGGGTGCGCATGCGCCGAACAGCAGAGCGACAAGCACCGTGAGGGCAGCAGCAGAGAACCGGGTGCCACGGGTCATGGCGCCAAGTCTAGGCATGCCTACGCTGGGGGGGTGATGTACGCGAGACTCACCGATGGGGTAACCGCAGCCGTCCGGGCTGCCTTGTCGGGGGATGTTCGGGGCATCGCGGTCGCCACCTCGGGGACAACCGGCCAGCCGCGCGAGGTCCTCATCGGGCGCGAGGCTCTCCGCTCCTCCGCCGAGGCGACTCATCGTCGCCTCGCGGGGCCGGGACGCTGGCTGCTCGCCGTCCCGACCGATCGGATCGCGGGGATCCAAGTGCTGGTTCGATCCTTTCTTGCCGGGACCACTCCCGTCGCTATGCCCCCGAGGCCGTTCACCCCGGAGACTTTCACGGCCACGGCCCGCCTCCTCGTCGAATCGACGGATGCGGGTGTCCCCTTGTACACCTCACTCGTTCCCACCCAGGTGCGGAGGTTGCTCTCGTCGGCCGAGGGGACACGTGCTCTCGAGTCTCTCACCGCGGTCCTCGTCGGAGGCGCCAGGCTCACCATCTCCTCGGTACCCACCACCGTCGTCGAAACCTACGGGGCGACGGAAACCTCGGGTGGATGTGTCTATGCGGGGTTACCCCTCGATGGTGTTCAGGTACGGGTTTCCGACAATGGTCGGATCAGGATCGCGGGCGCCACCCTCGCCGACGGGTATGCGGACGGTGACGACGATGCCTTCGTCCACACCGACGGCGTGCGCTGGTTCGTGACGAGTGATTGTGGCGCGCTCAGGGAAGGACGGCTTGAGGTCCTAGGACGCGCGGACGATGTCATCGTCACCGGGGGCCATAAAGTGCATCCCGTTTCCGTTGAGCATGCTCTCGTCGCACTGGACGGCATCGACGAGGCCGTGGTCGTCGGTGTACCCGATCCGGAGTGGGGGGAACGGGTCGTGGCCCTGGTGGTCGCGAGGGACGGAACGAACGTGCCGTCAGCGAAGGACGTGCGATCCGCACTCGCCGACAGCCTTCCTCGATTCGCCATGCCCCGAGAGGTGCATGCGGTCGGTAGGCTTCCCGTGGTCGACAACGGCAAGATCGACCGCGGCGCGGCGAGGAGACTCGCCCAAAGCGGACCACAGGAGTGAGGGCAGAACTCATGGCAGCAACGATGGGGGACTGGATCGCGGGCGCCCGCCCCCGAACGCTGACGACGGCCCTCTCTCCTGTCGCGGTTGGCTCCGCCTGCGCCATGGCCGTTAGCGCTTTTCGACCGGGATACGCACTCCTCGCTCTCGGTATCGCCCTTGCCCTTCAAGTCGCCGCCAACTTTGCGAACGATTACTCGGACGGCGTCAGGGGTACCGATGTCAACCGGATTGGCCCGGAGAGGCTCGTCGCTTCGGGAAAGGCCCGTCCCTCCGCGGTGCGTCTAGCCGCGATTGCTACCTTCGCCGTCGGTTCCGTCCTCGGAATTTGGCTCACCGTCCTGTCAGGCCAGTGGTGGCTCCTTGCCGTTGGCGGCGCCGCCATCGTCGCCGCATGGACGTACACGGGTTCGAAAAATCCCTATGGGTACGTCGGTTGGGGTGAGTTCAGCGTGTTCGTGTTCTTCGGCCTCGTCGCTACCCTCGGGACGATGGTGACTCAGGCCGGTCGAATCACGTGGTGGGCGGTGGTCGCGGCGACGGGTGTCGGACTACACTCCGTCGCGATGCTGCTCGTCAACAACATCCGCGACCGCGAATCTGACTCCCTTGTCGGCAAGCGCACGCTCGCCGTTCGACTCGGGGAGGGCCGAGTGCGATTCCTCTTCGGCACGTGCGTTACGGTACCGATGGTCACGGGTTCGATCGTGGCTTTCGAGCGGCCATGGGCCCTTCTCACGCTCCTCCTCCTCCTCCCGTCCGTCCTCGTCGCATTGGCGGTCATCGCCGGGGTGCGAGGAAGATCCATGCGAGCGGTCTTCGCCGGGGAGAGCGCGTTGGGACTCGGTTACGGACTTCTCCTCGCCCTCGGAATAGCGCTCTAGCAGGGACACGTCGCTCCCCGTCGGCACCCGGGGAGGACTAGCGCCTTCGCGGGCCCTTCGCGATGGGGGCAGCCCCCTCGGCTGTCTCATCGAGGTTCCCTCTCGCACTCGCACGTCCCACCCTCTGGCTCAGTGCGCGCTCTAGCCGTTGGCTCGGGACATCGTGGATCGGTCCGAACATCGCGTAGGTCACGAACCAGGCGAGGACGACGGCCCCCAGCACCGCGGTCCAGTGACGCCACCCCAGCGCCCACTCCGCAAGCAACGCGGCGAAGAAGAGCGCCACGCGCGCGACCCAGTACATCAATGCCTTCACGCGGCCAGTGTAGTTGCGCGATACAGTGCCGCCATGAAGACGCTCCTCCTCTTCCTCTTTTACATCGCGTTGGCCACGTATTGCATCGTTGACGTGGTCCAACGCCCAGAGGACTCCCCGCACGGTCTCCCCAAGGTCGTGTGGATTCTCATCCTGTTGTTTTTCCCGGTGATCCCCGCGCTCGTGTGGCTCTATCTCCGTTTCCAGGAACACACGCGAGACGCCCCTCGATCTCGCCCGCTTTCGCCGGACGACGACCCCGAGTACCTTCGGTGGTTGGCCGAACAGGAGAGGCGGCGACGCCGGTCCAACGGGGGAGAGTGACCGTCGGCGATTCCCCAACCATGGCGTTTGGGGCGCCTAGCCGACGTAGAAAGCCTCGATAGCGGGTCCAACCACCCGAATGTCGAACGAGCGCACGCGCTCGCGCTGATCGGCGTGTATCGCTCGACGCAACTGAGGATTCGTCACGAGACGGGTCAGAAGATCGGCGAACGCCTCGGTGTCTCTCGGATCGACGGCAACGTCGGGAGAGTCGCCCAGCACGCTCAGGTACCCGGGGTTATTGCCCCCAATGACGGCCCCAGCCCCCGCGGCCATCGCCTCGACGAGGATGATCCCAAAGCTCTCTCCCCCCGTGGCAGGGAACACCGCGATGTCGGCCTCGGCCAAGAAACTCGGCTTGGCCGCCTCCGAAACGAATCCCGGCATCGACACGAGCGCCGATAGCCCCAACGACTCCACGCGGGTGCGGACCTTCTCCGCGAGTGGTCCGCGACCGGCCAATCGGACGTCCATCGTGGCCCGGACGTCCTCCGGGACGCGGGCGAGTGCCTCCACCAACTCCAGCGCACCTTTCCGCTCGACCAGCCTTCCCAGGAAAGCCACGATCACGCGTCCCCGTTTTCCGGCACGAGGGTGAGCGGCCGCGGCGATACTGGTCACGTCGACGGCCGCGGGGATCATCCCGCACGGGACGCCAAAGGACCGCCGTGCGAATTCGGCGGCGGCGGGAGAGATCGCGCAGAACCGGTCGAAGCGACGGAGATTCCGGCGAAGCGCCAACCCCAGCGCACGGGTGGCAAATCGGGACGCTGCACCCGTCGGCAGGATGAGGAAGCTTCCCACGATGGCCACGGTGGACCCCTGAACCTTTCGTGCCTGAGTCACCACTCTGCCGGCGAACAGCGGGGAATGGGGGGTTTGGACGTGGATCACGTCGAACCGCTCTCGCTTCAGGAATTCGCGGAGCATGCGACGCGACGTCGGCAGCGGGATACGGAGGGTGTTCCCGTTGAACTCCGTCGCGACGTTCCTGGCGAGCGAGTGGACGTTCTTCAGGTCGGTCCTGGTTGTACCGGAACACAGGTAGTGAACCTCGTGACCACTCCGAGCAAGGTAGGAGCCAAGGGTAAGGACGTATTGCTGAACGCCGTCCGGCCGATCGAGGCTATCGTCAAGGACGAGGGCGATCTTCACGTGGACACCGGACCGGTGGACAACGGCGTCGCGTACCCCACACCGATCACCTTCCCGTCCTCAACCGCGAGGCTCGTCAGTGACCCGAGGGCGCACTGACGCCTCCTCGGATCGTGAGCCAGTCTTCTTCCCTCGACGCTCAGCCGCGTTACCCAAATCGGCAACTGATGACTGACCAGCACGGTATCCCTCACCGGTTCGACGCGCGCGGCATCGAGGACCGCGGCGATCATGCGATCACGCTGCTCGACGTATGGCTCCCCCCAAGAGGGTCGACAGGGGTTCCTGACTGCCCACAGCCTCTTGGGATGCACCAGGAACTTGGCGATCGGGTGAATCCTCAGCCCTTCGAACGAGTTCCCAGCCTCGATGAGCCGCTCGTCCGTCTCGACGGCCACACCGAAGGCCTCCCCAACAGGCGTGGCGGTCTGCTGCGCGCGAAGGAGGGGCGAGGCGACCACCCTCGCGACGTCGTATCCCGCCGCCTTGAGGTGCGCGGCCGCAACCCGCGCCATTTCCTCTCCCGCGGCACTCAACCGAAAGTCCGGAAGCCTCCCGTACAGGATCCCCTCGGGGTTATGAACGTGGCCGTGGCGCAGCAAGTGGACGGTCGGCATGACCCTAGTCTCCCAAATCCCTGGAGCCCCCCGCGCCGACCCGCCTCGCCTTACTTGAGGAAGGCGTGTAACTTCTCCGGATCGATCCTCCAGAAGCCTCTCAAGATTCCGTCGACCGTCACGGCGGGCACGAGGTCGCTGTAGGTTTCCGCGGCGGCAAGATCCGAATCGACATCCACCTCTTCCCATTCGACGCGTGCCCGGGAGCACACCTCGTCGACCACGGGCCGGGCATCGGCACAGAGGTGGCACCCGCTGCGGGTAAAGAGGATCACTCGTGCCGCCATGCGCCGACGATACGCCTCGCGAATGGTGGGGAATAGGTGTTTGTGGTGAGGTAGATAGGCTGGTGGAATGACCGCCTCGGCGTCACCCGAGGGGGCGCGCACGGTCGCGGCCTTCTTCGACGTGGACAACACCATCATCCGGGGGGCAAGCGCGTACCACATCGCTCGCGGCCTCCACCGTCGTGGCTATCTGAGAACCACCGCGATCATCCGGTTTGGTTGGCGCCAAATGAAGTACACCATGTTTGGGGAGAAAGCCGCCGGAATCGACAACATCCGATCGGAAGCGTTGTCGATCATCCGCGGGTGGAGCGTCGCCGAGATGACCGCGATCGGTGAGGAGGTCTTCGACGAAGTCCTCGCGCTCCGAATCTTCCCGGCGACCAAGGGTTTACTCGATGCCCACCTCGCGCGTGGGCACGAGGTTTGGCTCGTCACGGCAGCTCCCGTCGAGGTCGGAAGTCTCATTGCCCGACGTCTGGGAGCAACCGGAGCACTGGGAACGATCGCCGAGCACCAGCACGGCTACTACACCGGAGCCCTCATCGGGGATCTGCTTCACGGCGCGAGGAAGGCAACCGCCACGATCCGACTCGCCAAGACTCGCGGCATCGATCTCGCCAACTCCTTCGCGTATGGGGATTCGACGAACGACATTCCCATCCTCACGACGGTGGGATTCCCGTGCGCGATCAACCCCGAGCGCAGGCTCCGGCGATACGCGAAGAGGCACAACTGGCCCATCCGTGATTTCCGAGGTAAGCGCAGCAACGGGAGGCGCGGTCTCATGGTGACGACGCTATCGGGCACCCTTTGGGTGTTCCTCGTCATCGTTCGGGGCCTCACGGCCCCCATCAGGGGTGCGTTTCGGGCCCTCTTCCGCCGTCGGCGAGGATGACGTCGCGGCGCCTCAGCGCCGACGACGCTACTTCTTGTTGCGCCGCTGGTGACGCGTCTTGCGAAGGAGTTTGCGATGCTTCTTCTTCGACATGCGCTTGCGGCGCTTCTTGATGATGGAACCCACGGAACCTCACTCGCTGGCGCTGGATGGACGGACTGACGCGCGACCTTCGGGGCGCGAGACGGTTCCCTAGCCTACCGCTCCCGCGGAGCGCTCGTCGCTCTCAACGGGAAGACCGCCGTGAAGGGCAGCGTTCTCCATGAACATCTCCACGGCCTGCTGGGGTACGCGGAACGATCGACCAAAGCGGACGGCGGGCAAGTCCCCCGCGTGGACCCAGCGATAAACCGTCATGCGGGAAACCCTCAGCATGTCGGCGACCTCGGCGACGGTCAGGAACACCGTTCGCGGTGCGGCTGATTCTGCCATGGCCTGTTTCCCATCCTCCGAAGCATCTGCCAGAGATATCGGCGCGATGCGCTCCCCACTGTAGGGGGTGTTGTGACAGATGTGAAGGCTGGGAAGCGAGCCTGGCCGGACTCATTCGCCTCGGAGGGCCCGCGCGACCTCCTCGTCTGTGGTTTGAGAGAAGTCCTCATACCACTGGCCGACCGCCTGCATCCACGTCGGGGCGATGACGACGACGACCTCGTCCGCTTCGTCGGCGACGAGTTCGGCCGCGTCGCTGGACGCCACCCCCGCCGCGACCACGACTCGCGATGCCCCCATGGCTCGGGCCACCCGGCACGCCGCTAGCATCGTCCCCCCGGTCGCGAGGCCATCGTCGACGATGATGACGGTGCGCCGCGATAGGTTCGGTGCGGGCGCGTCCCCCCGGTAGGCGGCGACCCTCCTGTCGAGTTCCTCGCGCTCCCGCTTCTCGATCTCCTCGACCGTCTCGTCGCCGATATGGAGCATGACGACGATGTTGTCGTCGACGACGCGGATGCCACCTTCTCCGATGGCGCCAAAGCCAAACTCCGGGCGCCCGGGAACGCCAAGTTTCCGCACGACGAGGACCCCGAGCGGTGCATCGAGACCCTTGGCAATCTCCGCTGCGACGATAACCCCACCTCGGGGGATGCCGAGCACCACTAGATCGTCGCCGCGCAAGTGGTCCAGGCCTCCGACGAGCTGGCGACCCGCCTCGACGCGATC
>CAZMCU010000001.1:43774-82694 GCA_964564915.1 uncultured Demequinaceae bacterium
CGCCGCGCAAGTGGTCCAGGCCTCCGACGAGCTGGCGACCCGCCTCGACGCGATCGCGGATAGCATCCACGACTCCAGGGTAGGACAGACCCGCCAACGCGCACCCACATTGGGGAGGTTGTCCCCCAACGCTGGCGCTGCCCCAAGCGTCTACCTACTATGAGCACCATGAGCGCACCGATCCACACCGCCCCGCACCGCGCCCGCCGCGGCGTCGCTATTGCCTCACTCGTCGCCTTTGCCGCCGTGCTGGCGGGTTGCTCCTCAAGCAGTTCCGAGCCCGGCAGCTACGACGCCGACATGCCACGCGCCCAATACGCCAACTCCGGAAGCGACATGGCTTACACCGATGCGGCGGCCGCCGAGGCCCCGTTGCCATCGACCGTCGATCGCTCGGTAATCATTACGGGCTCCATGTACATGACGGTCGAGGACCCGATTGTGGCTGCCGATCGGGCAGCGGGCATCGTTCAGAATGCGGGCGGACGCATCGACGCGCGTAGCGAGACCGCGCCAGACGAGCATTATGGTGGCTCGGCATGGCTCACGTTGCGGATCCCTTCGGACCACCTCGACGCGGTGGTCGACCACCTGCGCGAGCTCGGCACGGTGGACCAGTTCAGCACCGACTCCTACGACGTCACGACCGAGGTGACGGACCTGGAGGCCCAGATCTCGACGCTGCGCGCCTCGACCACGCGCATCGAGGCCCTGCTGCAGGAGGCCAAGGACATTTCCGACATCATCACGCTCGAGAACGAGTTGGACCGCCGACAGGCGGAGCTCGAAAGCCTTGAGGCGCGCCAGCGTGGCCTCGACGACCAAGTATCGATGTCCACGATCAACCTGTCGCTCACCACCGAGCCCGTCGTGATCGTCGACGACTCGCCCGAAACGTTCTGGGAAGGTCTGACGTCCGGTTGGAACGCGTTCGTGGGATTCCTGTCGGGCGCGCTCGTCGTGCTCGGGATACTGCTGCCCTGGCTCGCACTGGCGGCACTCATCTCCCTTGCGGTAGTCGTCAGGATCCGCTCCCGTAAGTCCCGCGTCGCTTCCACGACGTCCCCCACGGCTCGCCGTCGTGCCACGTCGGAAAAGACCGCAGCGACTCGCAAGTAGCCCGCGCCAACTCCGCAACCTACGCCATCCAGGATCACCGGCCACCGCCTACCTTCTCCGATACAGTTGGCGCAGGAAGAGAACGAGGAGGCTAGGGGCCATGAAGACTGTGAATCGTGTTGGGCTCGCCGTCACCGCGATGGCGACTATCGTGCTTCTCGCCGCTTGTGACTCCGGCTCCGGGTCGCCGTCGCCCACCCCGACACCGAGTGTCCCCTCGGCTTCACCCGCGGCTTCACCCTCAGCCTCACCGACGCCCACCGCGACGCCAACCCCAACCGTGTCACCGACCCCGGCATCGCTCGGTTGGCCGCGGGATGGATGGACCTTGCGAACGGGCGTCGAGGTAGGCCTCAAGAGCATCGCCCTCTATTTCCCCAACTCCTGGACCTTCGATACGAACGAGTCGGGATTGTGGTGGAACGGGACGTACCACGTCTTCTGCGACCCCTATGTTGACCACACGCTCAACAACCCCGGCGCCCCCAACGTGCAAACCCTTGCGGAGACGCAATGGGGTCTGACCTCCGGGACACCCAACAACGAGTTTGGATTCACAACGTATTTCGGCTACTCCGGTTGGGGCGCCGATGTCACCCTCGGCGACGGTCATACCGTCGAGCCCCGGGCGTACGTGATCGTCGGTGACGTGTGGATCAACTGCGGTGCCATCACCCGCGGCACCGGTGCGAGTGGCTCGGAACTGTGGGACATCGTCGACTCGATCCTGATCGTTGACGAGTCCTCCATGCAATTGCGTGCGTGGAACAGCAACTAGCCCCGTAGTCGGGCGCGACGGATCATCGGGCGGGTACGTCCACCGCACGGCTACAGTGGCTCCATGACTGAGACCGGTGGACCCGTAGTCGACTCGTGGGAGGGAGCGCCGTTGGGGCGACCCGTTCGGAGACGCGCGGGGTCGCGCCTCCTCTGGATCGCGGCCGTCGGCATCGTCCTTCTCGTCGGCACCCTTGCCGCCCTCGTCCTGTTCTCTGGGTCCAAGACCCCCGATTCTGGATACCGTGCGGGAGAAAGTTTCACCTCATCGGACGGCACCTTCACCATGACCCTCCCCGATGGATGGCTCGATCAAACCCAGGACTATCGCGACGCTTTCGCCGGTGCCAACGACGGTGCGGCGAGCGCGATCGAGGGCATGGTCGCCGTCGACGGACTCCCGATTTTCGCGAGCGAGAACTTCGTATCAATCTCCGGTCACCCACTCGTAGGCGTCACCCCGTCCGGGCCAACGCAACTGGAGGACACCCTGAACGACTGGCGCCTGCTCTTCGATGACGTCGCCGACCTGGCCTCGGGTCAATTCACGACCGACGAGGGAGATGACGTCTGGTACGGGGGTGTCAATGGGCACATCGACGGGGTGGAGAAGTCGATCATCGTCGCCGTCGTCATGGGCCAGGATTCCTATGCGCTCTTTGACCTCGAGATTCGCCCAGCGTTCTACTCGGCGGAGGGCGACTTTCTCGAAGCGCTCAAGTCCGTTGTGTTCGCTCCCGTTGCCGAGGTCCCCAATGCCGATTCGTGGTGGGAGCCGCACCCCGACGGCCGGACCTACTCCTCCGACGGGGGGGCGTCGATCGTCGTCCCCGATACGTGGACCCACCTGGCATACGCGGCGGATGAGGACGCGGTCGACCCGCGCATCGACTTCGACTTCCTCGGGCTCTGGCAAATCGGCGAAGGAAACGTCGAAGACGAGGCCACGGTGTCGCTCGTGGTGGGCGTGCCACCGGTAGCCGATCTCACCGCGCTGGAACTGCTCAATGCCCAGTACGGTGGTGTCGGGGAGACGACGACGGACGACAACGGTGTGGAGTATGCGGTCGACGCGATAGGAGAATTCTCGATTCCGGGGGCCCAGGACGGGGCACGAGTGGCCCTCACCGCTAACTACGACGCAACCGGCATGGACCTCTTCGAGGGTCGCGTCGTTCCTCGCTACTGCTACGTCCTCCTGTCCACGAACCTGGAGGTCATGGCCTGTGTCGAGGCGCCAGCAGAACTGATCGATGGGGCGGTGGCCTCCACGGAAGAGACGCTTCAGACCCTGCGATTCGAGAAGGCGCTGTCCTAGGGGACTGGCCACATCGAACTTCGGCGCTGGCGTGCGCCTCCGGGTATCCTCAACCTAGGTCGCGACCCCGTTGCCGCGATCGGTCAACACCAAGCGAAGGGAACGATTGTGGCCCCCAGGCACGCTACTGCCACCCCTCCCGCCCAGCGTCGATCCTTCGCGTCTGAACTCCGTGCAGCGTTCACCCCGACAACCCTCCACGTCGCGACCCTCGGATTCGCGGGCCTCGTTCAACTCGCCATCGCCCCGTCGGTGTGGCTCTTCCGGGACGACTGGAGCGCCATCTTCCTTCGCTCGGATCAGTGGTGGTCACCCCAGGTGGGCCACTGGAGCACCAGCGTCTTCGCGTACTTTGCGGGGATGCGGGACGTCTTCGGCGTCGACAGCTTTATCCCCTACGCGATTCCGGTCATCCTGGTGCATCTCGCCTTCGTCCACGTTGTCTGGCGCATCGGTATCCGCGTCGGTGCGAATGCCTGGCTGGTCTCCGGGTTGGCCACGCTCCTGCTCTTCTACCAGAACGTCGGATACTCCAACATCCTCCGCGCCTGCACGGTCGGAACCATCGGGGCCCTCGTTCTTGGCCTTCTGGTGCTTCTCATCCTCGATCGTGAGCGTCTTCGCGTAATCGACTGGATCTTGGTCATCGGGATGTCGCTCTTCTCCTTGACTCTCGCCGCAACGGCCGTTCCCGTTCTGATCGCAGCCGGAGTCGTGGGTCTCGTCCGGCATGGGTGGTGGCGCACCGTAGGACTCCTCGGTCCCGCGGGCGCAACATTTCTCACCTGGTGGGCGCTCGTGGGGCGCAACACCGGTTCTGAAGGAGCGGCGGACTCTCTCCGACCCCTGGATCCCGGAGTGCCACGGTATATCTTCCACATCATCATCGACGGCCTGGGCTCACCGATTCCCCACGCGACCCTAGGGGCCCTCGCGGGGATCGTGCTCGTCGCCTGGACCTTCCGGCGCCTGCCCATTGCTTCCGGACCCGCCCTTCCCGCGTTCGCGCTCGGTGCTGGGATCGTCGCATTCGCGCTAGCTACGGCTATCTCGCGAGGGGGGCTCGGGTACGACCTCGCGATGTCGTCGCGCTACCTCGAAGTCATCGTCGGATTCGCGATACCGCTCGCCGCCTTGGCCTTAAGTGACGCCGTCAGGGTCCGCTTCGCCTCGGTGTGGGCGATCCTCGTCGGTCTCGGCTTGCTGACGGTCTACTCCGCGACCAACCTCGCTGAGGATATGTCTTCGCGAATCGAGGTCGCCCAGCTCGAACGAGACACCTTTGCCGCCGCCGCTGACCTTGTCGCAGAGAACCCCGATCGATACGACCCGGACCTCATTCTCCTCGACTACTGGGCGGACGATGTCACGGTTGCCAATCTCCAGAAAATGATGCGCGAGGGGTGGTACACACCGGGACCGTATCCCCCAAATATCGGGCTGGATCTACGAATGCGTATCGATGTCATGGTGGAGAGCGCTGATATTCAGCCGGATAGCACGTGCGACGTCATCGCCGCTGGTTCGATCGACACGACCCTTCCCGCAAACGAGTTCGTCCTCGTGGCGTCCGTGCCAACTTGGGTGACCTTGACCCTCACCGAAGACGGGACGACCTCACGAACGCGAATCATCTCGCTTAACGAGGGTGGTCATCGCGTCACGTTCACCGGCAACGCGACGCTGACCCTGGAGAAGACCGACCGGGACCTCACGCTCTGCACCCCGTGACCCCCGAGCCCCTTCCCCTCGCTCGGTAGCGTTTCGCCTCAGTCCCAGATCTTCCACGGGGCGGAGCCGCTGTCCCATAGCGCGTTGAGCATGAGCGACTCTCGGTAGGTATCCATCGGCTGCCAGAAACCCTCATGCTTGAAGGCCGCAATCTGATGGTCGTCCGCCAACCGGTGAAGCGGTTCTTGCTCGAGAATCGAATTGTCTTCGAGGTAGTCGAACACCTTCGGTTCGAACACGAAGTACCCGATGTTGATCCAGTCCTCGCTCCGCGGCTTCTCACGGAATTGGCGAACCATGCCGTCGGCGGCGACATCGACCACCCCGAAGCGTGTTCCCGGCTGCGTCGTCGTCATCGTGGCCGCCTTGCCGTGAGCTGCGTGGAAGGCACGCAGCGCGGCAACGTCAATATCCGCGATCCCGTCGCCGTAGGTGCAGAGAAAGCGTTCATCCCCGACGTACTTCTGGACCCGCTTGATCCGTCCACCCGTGTTCGTCGCCTCTCCCGTGTAGGCAACGGTGACCGTCCAGTCGAACTCTTCGTGTGAGCCGTGGAAAACCATGCTTGACGGGTCGCCCAACTTCAGGGTGAAGTCCTGATTAGCCGCACCGTAATTCGAGAAGTAGCTCTTGATGAACTCGCTCTTATAGCCCGTGCAGACGATGAAGTCATTGATGCCTTGTTGACCGAGCACCTTCATGATGTGCCAGAGGATTGGCCTGCCCCCAACCTCGACCATTGGCTTCGGTCGAAACTCGGTTTCTTCGCGCATGCGAGTGCCCAGGCCTCCCGCGAGAAGAACTGCCTTCACGAGTCTGCACATCCAATCGAAGAAGCCGAGGGGACGCGGCTCCGCGCCCCTACCGGGCTACGCCGACAGCCTATAGCAGCCACGAAGCAAGGGGGTGATTCAGCGTCGCGGACTCTGCATCTCCAGCAGGGTCGTATTAATCGTGGAACGAATGCCCGCGGGGAGTGGCGTCAGTTCACGCCGGTCGAGATCGGGCCACACCACGGAACGCAGTCGGAGGTCGGGTGCCTGCAACGCGGCTGCCGGGGAACTGCCGATCATGACGTGTGGCCATGCTTTGACGATTCCCTTGAAGTACCCCAGTAGGGTTCCCACCGTTACCGCTTGCCCCGAGGCCAGGATCTTGGTGACGTTGATCGGCCCTCGCCCCATACTCTCCCGTTGGAGCCAATCGAGCGCGTCCAAGATCAGGGCCGCGCAGTCGTCCGCAAAGAAGTAGTCCCTCCTATTGTCGAGCGGCACGTAAATGGTGGCGGGCGAAACCGCGAACTGGGCCTTCGCCACTTGTGAAATCAGCCCCTGCATCTTGTGAAGCTTCTGACCAGGGCCATAGAGGTTGGCGATCCTACCGATCAGGCTCGACACCCCGTTCGCCGAGGCGAACTCCACAACCGCGCGCTCGGCCGCAAGTTTGAAGTGGCCGTAGGGCGAGATCGGCGCGACTGGTGACTCCTCGGTGAACGGAGGATTCCGTAGTCCACCGTAGACACCGCCCGCTGATGACGCGTAGAAGATGGATCCCGGTGGGGCTTCTCTCCCTAGCTGCTCGCCCATGGAGGCAAGGGCATCCCGGAATTGGCGGAGTTCGCGGTCGACATCGCACTGGGGGCTTCCTGTTACGACCGATCCCGCCGCCCAGACGACCGTCCACGGTGTTTGCTGGCTCTCGCTTTCCATGAGGAGCGAGCGGAAACCCTCGGAGGCAGCCTCCTCTAGCCGTCGTGGCTTTCCCCACGGTAGCGAGGGGGCATCGATGAGATGCCAGCCCTCGCGTTTCGTTACCACCCTGGTGACCGATCGCCCCAGCAGACCGCCCGCCCCAATCACCCAGACGATCATGGCTGCGGAGTTCGCGCTCGTCCTAGAGGGCCGTCGGCTTCGTCGGTCGTGATGAGATACGGCGGTTTCCCCATCGCCATGTTGACGTTGACCCCGATGTATTCCGCGATGATTCCGAGTGAGAACAGGATGGCCCCCGAACTGAACAACACCACCACGATGGTCGAGGTCCAGCCTTGAATCGCGACGCTGCCATTCACCCTGGCGATCACGAGGAGCACCGCGATGACGATCGCTCCACAGAGGAAGGTGGCTCCCACCAGGCTGACGAACCGCAGCCCACGAGTGCCGCTCGTCAACACCATGCGTCTGAAGTGGCGAAATAGTGATCGTCCGGAGTACCCGGATGCTCGTAGGCGCTCGTGTCTCAACGTGACCGGAACCGTGGTGATTCGGTCGACGACCCACCCAATCGCAACATCCAAGTAGACGCCCGAACCGCTGTATGCCGCGACACCTCGCCCCACCGAACCGAGGATCAACCGGAAACTGTGGTAGTCGAGCGCTCGGGGACTCGACGCCAACTTGGCGAGGAGCCACTTCGCTCCCCTCGACGCTACGTTGCGAAACGGCCCATGGGGAGCGGCATTGACCGGCTTGGCATACACGACAACGCATGACTCTCGCATAGCCGCATCGAGCATGCCCGCGATGGCCGCCGGGTCGTGCTCGCCATCCTCGTCCATGGTCACGATCCACTCTCCGCCAGAGGATGCCATTCCTGCGAGCGTCGCGGCGTGTTGTCCGAAGTTCTTGCTGAGCCAGATCGGACGGATGAACTCGTACTCCTGGGCTAGCTCTCGAATCACCCGGGCGGAGTCGTCAGGCCCATTGTCATAGACGGGAAGCACCTCGACGACTCGGAATGGGTGGCCGTCCGGAGAAGTGCTGGCAACCGTCAGGGGGGCGATCTCAGCAATGAGCGCCGCGAGGGTCTTCTCTCCCTGGTAGACGGGTATGACGATCGACACCTCGTGCGTTGGACTTGCCGCGCCTGCGGGCCTGTCGTCCATGAATCCCGACCCTACCACCGTGCCTTTTCCGAGACCGGGGGCCGCACGCGAAGCGCTCGCCCCAGTGTTGCCAATCGATCTCAACGACCACCCACCGTGCCGCGAGCGGATTGCGTACGGGCGTGTCTCGAAGCGGACGCGCTACAATCTCTCGACCATCACGGCGGAAGGAGCCGCACCATGGCGCGGGAGCAGAGGCCCCTGGTGTCCCTGCTGATTCCCGTCAAGAACGGGATGCCCTACCTGGAGGAAGCGATCGCCAGTGCGCTCCACCAGTGGACGCCTGAGATGGAAGTCATCGTCCGAGATAACTGCTCGACGGACGGCACCTTAGCCTTCCTTGACTCCCTTCACGATCCACGGATCCGCGTCGTCCACGCCCCCGAACCCGTGTCGGCTGGGACCAACTGGACCGCGGTGTGCGAACTCGCGACCGGCAGGTACACGAAACTGCTTTGTGCGGATGACACGCTTCTGCCCGGCGGGCTGGAGAGACAGCTTCAGGCTGCCGTGGATCATCCCGAGGCGGTCCTCGTTGCCTCACGGAGGCAAATCATCGACGCCAAGGGCAGGGTGGTAATTCGCCATCATGGCCTGTCGAGTCTCGTGGGAGTGTTCGGGGGAGCGGAGGCGGTGAGGAAGGCGGTGCTTGCCGGCAACAATCCCATGGGGGAGCCGTCATCGGTCCTCTTCCGCACCGATGCGCTCCAAGCCTCTCTTCCGTTTACGGAGGAGTACCCGTACCTGACCGACCTTGACATGTACATCAAGGTGTTGAGTCACGGTTCGCTCGTTGGCCTTGCGACTCTCGACGCGACGTTCCGACTCAGCAAGAGTTCTTGGTCTCAATCGATCGTCGGATCCCAACTCCAGGAGTTCCGCGGGTGGATCCGCTCCCTGCTAACACACGGGGTGCTGACGCTTTCCCCACCCAGGCGGGCGCTCCTTGAGGTCACCATCGTCGCGAAGTTCCTTGCTCGGCGCATCGTCATCGCCATGACACCGCTTCTCACCGCCCTGCGTCGCTAGGTACCCGCTGCGGATCTCCACGTCCGTTCCAGCCCCTCCGCAAGCGTCCTCGGCGCGGCCCATCCATCTGGCAGTGGCCACGTGCCGGCATGGAGAACGGTCTCGTCGACCCGGCCCGTGTTGTCGAACGAGCATGACACCGGACGTCCCGCAACGTCACCGAGGGTTCGCACAACCTCCCCGACCGTAACGTCGTCCGGCGAGCGCAGACAGAGAAGCGACGATTCCTGCTGCCCAGCGGCCGCGATAAAGCCCGACACGACATCGTCAACGTAGAGCAGGTTGATCGGTTGCTCGGCGGAGCCAAGGCCCACCGGGTGCCCTTCCATCAACGCCGCCAGCAAGCGGGGGACCAACTTGTCGCGGACGTCTTCGGGTCCAAAGGTGTCGTAGAGAATGACCTGCCTGATGTCGAGTCCCGAGACGACCCTGTAGTAGTCGGAAATGTCGAGAAACGCCTGCTTGGTCGCGGAGTACAGGGAAATGGGCGCGGGAATCCCCTCCCGGAACTGAAAGTAACTCATGGCGCCCACCACCACCGCGTCCGTGCCCCGAAGGCCGTCAAGCAGATGCGTGCCGAACGTCACGTTGGCCTCGATGAGGAGCGGGACGTCTGCGGGGGTGTGCTCCTTCACGTAGTGCGTCGCGAGGTGGAAGACGACCTCGGGGCTCGCGCGACTGACGAGCCGCTGCACATCCTCACCGGACGTAAAGACAACCGATTCGACCCCAGCCGACCGAAGCCGTTCGCCCATCGCGGATCTTGCGGAGGTTGGCCTCTGCAGCGCGGAGACCTGCCACCCGTCGGCCACCAGTGTCAGGGCAAGGTGGTGCCCGAGGAAGCCCGTGGCTCCCGTCACGAGCGCGTGGCGGGTCACCGCGCGGCCTCGAAGGGACTGTCGTACGAATCGAGCGGCACGAAGTTCTCGTCCCGCTGCGAGATGGGCCCCGCAGGAAGCGGCCACGCACAGTCGATCGAACTCCACAGGATGCCGGTGTCGTGTTCGGGCGAGTACGGGGCGTCAACGGCGTAGTTCACGATCGTGCCGTCGTCAAGCGCCTGAAATCCGTGAGCAAAACCGAGGGGAATCCACACAGCGGCCCCCGTGGCTGCATCGAGTCTCACGGAGGTCACGTTGCCGAAACCCGTGCCGCGCCTCAGGTCGACCGCAACATCCATGACGGCCCCACGACTCACCCAGACGAGTTTGTTGCAAGCGAAGGGGGGCGCCTGAAAGTGCATTCCCCTGATCGCGCCAGCGACCGAACTCGTCCAGTAGATCTCACGGACGTCGAAAGAGGGAAGGGCGCTCGATGCCGCCGCGAAGGGCTTGCTGAACACGCCGCGGTCATCCGTCTGGAAGTGTGTGGGAAGCACAACCGGTTGCTCGGGGGCTAGCACCGCTCTCCTTCGATTCTGGCCTTCTCCCAGACTAGTCGGACCGCTCACAAGGGGTGGGCAAGAGTCGGCATCCGATCACCTAACCGCTACCCCGCTGCCCACCATCCGCGACTAAAGTCAAGACGTAGCCGTCTGACCCCTTCCACCTCAGGAGTTCGTCGTTTCTGAAACCGAGCGTCAATCGATCCTCGACCGGGTTCGCCGTTTTGCGGAGTCCGCCATCGAGACGCAGCCGTTCGTCCCAGGAGAGTCTCCCGTTCCGATCTCGGGCAAGGTGCTCGACGCAGACGACTTCGCGGCGCTCGTCGACGCTTGCCTCGATGGTTGGCTCACGGCGGGTCGTTTCCACTCCCTGTTCGAGGGCGCCCTTGCCCAGTACGTTGGGGCGCGATCCGCCGTTTTCGTCAACAGTGGGTCAAGCGCCAACCTCATCGCGTTGAGCGGGCTCACGAGCCCAAAACTTGGAAACCGCGCCCTGAAGCCGGGCGACGAAGTCCTCACCGTCGCCGCGGGCTTCCCGACAACACTCAATCCCATTCTTCAAAACGGGCTGCAGCCCGTCGTCGTCGACGTCGAACTGGGGACCTACAACGCGATCGCCGACCGCGTGCGCGAGGCCGTTGGCCCGAAAACCCGCGCGATCATGATGGCCCACACGTTGGGCAATCCCTTCGATATCGATGCCGTTCAGGGCCTATGCAAGGAACATCACCTGTGGTTGGTCGAGGACTCGTGCGATGCGCTCGGTTCGACGTACGACGGCCAGCACACCGGAAGCTTCGGAGACACGGCGTCGGTGAGCTTCTACCCAGCCCACCACATCACCACGGGCGAAGGCGGAGCCGTTTTCGTGAAGTCGCCTCTCGTGAGGAGGCAGGTCGAGTCGTTCCGCGACTGGGGTCGGGACTGCTACTGCGAGCCGGGTCAAGACAACACGTGCCAGAAGCGATTCGAGTGGCAACTGGGAGATCTGCCCCTGGGGTACGACCACAAGTACATCTACAGCCACGTCGGGTACAACCTCAAGGCTACGGACATGCAGGCGGCACTGGGGCTCTCGCAACTCAGCAAGCTCGACGGTTTCGTCGCATCCCGCAAACGCAACTTCTCCTACCTGGAGAAACGCCTGACCGGAGTCGACGGACTCCTCCTGCCTCGGGCAACGTCCCAATCCGATCCCGCGTGGTTCGGATACCCCATCACCCTCGATCCCGAACACCCGGCCGAGCGAAGCGACCTTCTGCGGTTCCTGGAGAGCCGCAGAATCGGCACGCGTCCCATCTTCGCCGGAAACCTCCTCAAACAGCCCGCCTACACGGGTGTCGATTTCCGCGTCGTCGGGGACCTGACCAACACCGACATCATCATGAACCGATCCTTCTGGGTCGGTGTGTACCCCGGCTTGACGGAGCCGATGCTCGACTACGTCGCCGACTCCATCACCGAGTTCATGATGACGGCGACGAGGTAGGCCATGCACTACCTGGTCACGGGCCACACGGGTTTCAAGGGAAGTTGGCTCACGCTCATGCTCAAGGGCAGGGGGCACACGGTATCTGGCCTCGCACTCGACCCCATCCCGGGCGCCCTATTCGAGCGAGCCCGTCTTTCGGAACTTGTGGAAAATGACCTTCGCCTCGACATTCGAGACGCGGTGGCGACCGCCCAGGCGATTCTCGCGGTGTCTCCCGATGTCGTGATCCATATGGCGGCACAACCTCTGGTACGCGAGTCGTACCGAGCCCCGCGGGAAACCTTCGAGACGAACGTCATGGGCACCCTCAACGTCATCGAGGGAGTCTCCCGCACGGAGTCGGTCAAGGCCCATGTTGTCGTCACGACGGACAAGGTGTATCTCAACGTCGACCAAGAAGCAGGCTATGTCGAGACCGACGCACTGGGAGCCGGGGACCCCTACAGCACGTCGAAGGCGATGGCCGACCTGCTCGTCCAATCCTGGGTGACCAGTTTCCCCGGCGCGCCCACGGCGATAGCCCGCGCGGGCAACGTGATTGGCGGGGGAGACATCTGCGAGGGTCGCCTTCTCCCCGATCTCATCAACGCGTTCGACGCTGGACAGTCTCCTCGATTGCGTTACCCCGCGGCCGTCCGCCCCTGGCAGCATGTACTCGACTGCCTCAACGGCTACCTGATGCTGACCGACGCTTTGCTCGCGGGCACAGCACGCGGCGCGTGGAACTTCGGTCCGGGTCGCGACAGTTTCGTGGACGTCGCCCACGTTGCCGATCGTGTCGCATCGCACTTCGGGGATGGCGCAGCATGGGTGACCGACGACGGCGAGAATCCCCACGAGGCAGGCCTGCTCGCTCTGGACGCCACGAAGGCCGAGAACGACCTCGGCTGGCACAACCGACTTTCCTTCACCGAGAGCATCGAATGGACGGTCACATGGGAGAAGGAGACCCGCGCGGGGAAGGACCCGCGCGCGGCGACGAACGAGCAGATCGCCGCGTTCGAGCGGCGTTCATGAGCGAAGATCCCGGGCTCGCCAACGGCCCCCCTCGGTCCAGCCTGGCGCAGCGCATCGTCCGTGACCAACGTTTCGCGTTCCTCGTGGTGGGGGGAATCAACACCGTCGTGGGGTTCGGCCTCTTTGTCGTCCTCGACCTCACCCTCGGTCGGTGGGTGGACGGCACCGTCGGAACCGTCGCTGGCTCCCTTGCGACACTCCTCTCGTCCCATGTCCTCGCGGTGCTTTTCGCCTTCGCCCTCTACCGCCGTTTCGTCTTCAAGGTCGAGCACCACTGGTGGCGAGACCTCGCCCGATTCGAGAGCGTGTACCTGGTTGCCCTCGGCATCAACTCTGTCGCACTTCCGCTGGCCGTCCAGGCGGGCGCGAGCCGAATCGTCGCCCAAGCCATCATCACGCTCGCGCTGACCGTTCTGAGTTACTTCGGCCACCGCAATTTCTCGTTCCGGCGGGGAGCGAAGGACTAGTCCGCGTTTCTGACGTCGGCCGTTCGCGCGACGTACCGGTACCGTGTTGTCATGCTCCTCTCCGATCGCGACATTCGCGCCGAGATCGATTCCGGCAGGGTCGTCCTCGACCCCTTCGACCTCGAAATGCTCCAACCGTCGTCGATCGACGTGCGCCTCGATCGGTTCTTCCGCGTATTCGATAACCACAAGTACGCGGCAATCGATCCCGCGATCGAGCAGGCGGAGTTGACGCGCTTGGTCGAGGTAGGCAAGGACGAACCCCTCATCCTTCACCCCGGCGAATTCGTCCTGGGTTCGTCATACGAGTCGGTCAAGCTCCCGGACGACATCGCCGCGCGGCTTGAGGGTAAATCCTCCCTCGGACGCCTCGGACTTCTCACCCATTCGACTGCCGGATTCATCGACCCCGGCTTCGAGGGCACCGTGACGCTTGAACTCAGCAACGTTGCCACCCTTCCCATCAACCTGTGGCCGGGCATGAAGATCGGCCAAATGTGCTTCTTCCGGCTGTCATCCCCATCGGAGCACCCCTACGGCTGGGATAAGTACGGGTCGCGCTACGGTGGTCAAAGGGGGCCGACCGCGTCCCGTAGTCACCTCAACTTCCATCGGACGGACGTCTAGGACTCCCCGATACACTGCCCACGTGAGTGGTTCCGGCGCGAAAACGGTCTCGGTTGCCCTGTGTACCTACAACGGCGAGGCTTTCGTTGGCGACCAACTCCGGTCCATCCTCGACCAGGAAACCCCCGCCCTCGAGGTCGTCATCTCCGATGACGGCTCGACCGATGGAACACTCGCCATCATCGACGACGTCACGAAGGGATACCCCGGCCCAACGGACATCCGCCTGACCCACACGACCCGCGTCGGAGGCGTCACCCAGAACTTTGACCGGGCGATCGGGGCGTGCCGCGGCGACGTCGTTGCCCTGTGCGATCAGGACGACGTCTGGGAACCCCGCAAACTCAGTGTGCTGGGACAGCAGTTCGTTGATGCGCCCCCCCACCGCTTGGTTTTCTCCAATGCCTCCCTCATCGACGAAACCGGCACCCGTCTGCCCGGGACCCTCCACGACAGCCTCCGACTTGGGCGTCGGGAGAGGACCGAACTTCGCGCCGGTCGAGCCTTCGACCTCCTGATCCGACGCAACGTGGTCACGGGTGCCGTCGCCGCGTTCTCGAGGGACCTTTACGCTGATGCGGCACCCTTTCCCCCATCCTGGGTGCACGACGAGTGGCTCGCCATCATCGCGTCGGCGATCGGGGAGGTGGTCCTTGTCGACGAGACCCTCGTGCACTATCGCCTTCACTCCGCCAACCAGATCGGAATCTCGGATCCCGGGGTAGCCTCCCGGATCGGCCGCATGCTTGGTAAGAGGGGAGATCGGTACTCACGGCTGAAGACGCGAGCGGATGACCTCGTTCGCGGTCTCGAACGCCTTTCCACGCCGGGTCCCCTCCTCGCCCTCGCGCAAAGAAAACTCGCCTTCGAGGAAGCCCGAGCCGCCTACCCCAAGGCTCGCCTGAGTCGGATCACGCCCATCGTGAGGGAATGCGCCCGCGGCTCGTATTCCCACCTCTCCAGTCAACGGAGGCTCGACATGATCCGGGACCTCCTCCAACCAGCCTAGCTTGAGGTCCTACTTCCGCGGAGTCGGCTCTTGAGGCGATCCCACCGAGCTTCGCCGAGAATCATGCGAGCCGATTGGCCGACCATCCGGCGAAGCCCATCCACGCTGCGGCGAAGCATCCCCCGTCTAGGCCGAAGACTCAAGCGAGACCAGGGGCGCGCAACAAGGGACAGCGGCCAGAGTGCCGGCCGAATCCGTGACATGTGTCGCTGTGTACGCAAAGCGTTTCGGACGTTGAACTGGACCGAGCGCTCAGGAACGCAGATGCGAAAGTGGTTGCTCTCCAGCCAGGACCCTAGCATCGTCGAGGCTGTCTTCACGTCAAGGTAGCCGTCCGAGGTCACGATCCCCTGAGGCGCTAGCTCCGAGAACGAGCGCACATAGTCCTGCGCCACTGCCTTCTTGTGGATGAGCGCGTGGTACAAGAGCCCGAAGAAGTAATCATCCCTAGATGGGACTCGGACGACATCACCCGTGGTAACGGCTTCCGCCAACATCCGCTCCTCCCATGCGCGGTCGTAGTAGCCATCACCAACGAAGCGGAAGTCGAAGAGCACGTCATCGCCACCCACCTTGACCTTGACGTGCACACGGTAATCCTTCGCGTAAACCTTCGTCGCCCCAGCGACATAGGCAGTCTCCTCGAAGTTCCTGACCATGAGATCGATGTCCCCGTGGCTTCCGGCGTAGTAGGCATCGGGCAAGACGTTGAAGTTGCGCAGTACCACGTAGGGCGTGGTTGAGTTCAGAACGTAGAAGAGGTGGCGGAGGCTATCCCAACCCTCCGCCCCTGCGAGATCGACCGAGAGGCTTGAACCTCCATCGTCGAGGGCAAACTCGGGGAAGTCCCCGTTTTCGAAGTCCTCAGCGTTTCTGCCTAGGAGGAGCACAAGATCGTGATCGAACTCCTGCGGAGAATTAGTCGCATGGACCTTATGGCCACCACCCGTCCACTCGCGATACCGGGCCTTCGCTCCAAAAACCGTCGCGTTGACCTCAGCTGGCCCGCGCGACGTCGCCTCCATCGCATACCGGGGAGCGTGATCTCTCACCACTACCACGAGAAACGGGTCGGTCCCCACGTGAGTCTCTTTCGAAGAGCCAGGGGGAAGAAGCAGCCCATAGAAGCGGGTGAGATTCTCCGAAAACGCTTCCTCGCTCCAACGAATCTCTACCGTCCGAACGATCTCGAAGTTCTCGGCGATGTCGTCGAGAATGCGCTTCTCAATCGAGCGTGCTGCCGACCACAGGACGAAAAGGTGAGACTCCGCGGCGTCGGACAAATCGAGTTCCTTTCAGTGGCCAATCTCGGCGCAATCCTAGCCGACTCACGCGGGCGACCACGATCAAGTCGCCGTGCTCGTCCCAGGTATGACTTGACGAAAGGCCGCCTAGTATTGTGGTGAATCGGCGCTGGCAACCGCAGGGGTCACCGCGCTACGCATAATCCTTGGGTACGTCGTACCACGCGGGTTGGAGAAAGCGGGTGGTTGGGTTGTCCCGCAGACGTTGGTGCCCAATCCTTGAAGAGATCAAGAGCATCGGAGGTCCTCGGTGGACCAACAGATCCGCCGCAGTCAACGATCAGTCTCGCTGCGGGACGCCCCCCAATGACGTCGCAAGATCAAACTCGCCTGCGCAGGGGGCGAGAGCGCGCGGCAGACGGCGTGATCCTCCTTAGGGAGGGAAGCGGCCCTGACGGAGACGGCTCTGAAGCCAAGATCTACGAGACTCTGAAGGCAGCTCCCGACGTCTCCCTCGGCGTGGACGCCCTTGTCGCCGATGCAGCAACATGGCACGAACGAGTCCACCTCGACCCTTCCCGAGCCAATCTCCTGCGCCCTCTAGCTCTCCCGGCGAGGGCCCGCGTTCTCGAAGTTGGGGCCAGTTGCGGTGTAGTGACGAGGTACCTGGGAGAATCCGGCTTCATGGTTGACGCCCTTGAAGTCACGCCGTCAAGAGCGCGAGTAGCGCGCGAACGATGCCGCGACCTCTCCCTAGTCGAGGTGTTCGTGGGGGACGTTTCCGACGTCCCCTCCCATGAGGAGTACGACCTCGTAATCGTGACGGACCTTGCTGATCATCATGATGGAATCGGTCAGCCTGACGGCTATCTCGCCTTCCTTCAGGCGTGCGCGGATCGGCTCTCCCCAAAGGGATCACTGATCCTCGCGACCGCGAACAAACTTGGGGTGAAGTACCTCGTTGGTGCACCAAGCAACCCCACGATGCGAGGGGCCGGTGCTACCGAGTCGGGCCCATCTAGCGGCTCGACGAGGGTCCTTTCGCGGGTCGAACTCGAGGCTCTCCTTGAGCGGGTCGGCCTCGTGCCGCAAACGCTCGCCGCCTTCCCCGACCACCTCTTCACCCGCATGATGGCGAGCCCCTCGTCCCTACCCAAGGCTTTCCGCCACCTGCTCTACCACATCCCGGACTTCCCAAGCCCGGATCCCGTCAGCCCTCGACCACGCCTGACTGACGAAGGCCTCATGTGGGAGTCCCTCGTTGAAGCGGGCCTCGCCGTCGACACTGCCAACAGCTTCGTGGTGCTCGCCGGCAAGGGCCGGAAGTCCTCTCTCTGGCCGCGGGGCCTTGCGGCAAGTTACCTCTCCCTCGGGCGACGTTCCATCTGGTCTACCGTCACTCGGGTTCACGTCTCCGGCGAATCCGCCCGATTCGAGAGCAAGCGCCTATACCCAGGGCGCGACGAACCGCCGATTCGACTTCGGGAATACAGTGAGCCCGCCCTTCTGGGAACCGATCTCGTCGCCTTCTGCCGTGACGCCAGCGACGAAGCCGTCGAAAGAATCCTCCAACGCTGGTCTGAGGTTGTAGAGCAACGGAAGTCAGCGGGGGACGAAATCTCACTCGACCTCGTTCCGCACAATGTGATCCTCCAATCGGATGGGACCCTTGCGGTGTTCGACGAGGAGTGGATGATCGAGCCTGGCTCCTTCATCGACTTTGGCCACGTGCGTCGACGAGGGCTTTTCTGGTTGGCCGCACGAGTCTGTCAACAGGCAGCTCAAGAGCGACCGCGACCACAGGAGACGGTTCGCGAACTGGCGATCCACTACGGCACCATGATTGACCTTCCCGAGGACGGTTCTTGGCTCGATCGCACCCTCGAGATCGAGGCGCGTTTCCAGGCCCTTGTTTATCCCCGCCCATCGAATCTGACCCAGAACGAGTGGCGGAAACGATTCCTAAAGATGCTGAGGTCGGTGATGGAGGCCCCTTCCTCCCCCGGAACACCAGGCAGCTTGGACCTCGACGACCTCGCCCAACTGCGCCTCAACCTGGGATCGATCGAGCCTCGTCTCCTCGGACCCGGCCTATCGCCCAGGAACGACGACCTTGCCCTGCTCGTCGGCCTCCGAGTCTATTCCCGAATAGCCCGATTCCTCCTAGCCCCCGGCTCTCGCCGCAACCGCCTTGCCAACCGAATCGCGTCACACCTCTTCCGTCTCAAATGAAGCGTTAACCAACCCAGAGGTCGAGACCGTCCGCATGTGGGAACCTGTACTAGTCCGACCAAGAAGCGAGAGGTAGAGATCTCAAACGTGACCGAGCGAAACGAGCGCCAACGCATCGTCGTCCTGACGGGGGACCCCATCGGGGAGAAGATGGCTGGGCCGGCGATCCGAGCCTGGAATGTTGCGATGGCGCTATCGCTTGAGAACGAAATCAAGCTCGTCTCGTATTCACGCGCCGATCCCGTAGACGCGCCATTCGAGATCCACGTGGTGCCGCCGGGAGACGACCTTCACTTCAGGAAGTTCGAGCGTTGGGCCGACATCATCGTGTTTCAAGGGCACGCCCTCGAATACTTCGGCTCACTGCGCACCTCCTCGAAGTTTGTCGTCGCAGACGTCTATGCCCCGATGCAACTCGAGCAACTCGAGCAGGCGCGCGAACTTTCGCCTCGCGTTTGGGCCGAGACGGTCCGGTATGCAACCGCCTCTATGAACGGGCAACTCGCGAGGTGCGACTTCTTCCTATGCGCCTCGGAGCGTCAAAGGCAGCTATACATCGGTCAGCTGAGCGCGCTCGGGCGTGTCAACGTCGCCAACTACGACGGGGATCCCGAACTCTCCTCCCTGCTTGCCGTCGTCCCTTTCGGGCTCGATGAAACGCCACCCAAGCATGTTCGCAACGCCCTTCGTGGGGTCCACCCGTCCATTGCGAAGAACGACAAGATCATCCTGTGGGGTGGAGGACTCTACAGTTGGTTCGACCCGAAAACCCTGATCCGGGCGGTAGCTCAACTCGCTAAGCGGCACCCAAACGTGCGCCTACTCTTCCAAGGCATCCAGCACCCGAATCCAGGCGTCCCTGAGATGGAAGTGGTGGCGGACTCGCGGGAGTTGGCCCGAAGCCTTGGCGTCTACGGGACGAACGTCATCTTCAACGAGTCCTGGGTGGACTACACCGACCGGCAGAACTACCTCCTCGAAGCCGACATCGGTGTCAGCACTCACTTCGAGCACGTCGAGACCACCTTCTCGTTCCGTACGCGCATCCTCGACTACCTATGGGCGACGCTGCCTATGGTCGTGACCCGAGGCGACGCGTTTGCCGACCTCATCGACCGGGAGAATCTTGGGATTGTCGTACCCGAAAAGGACCCGGACGCGCTGGAAGACGCCTTGGAAAAGGCCCTGTTCGATACGAAGTACAGTGCTCAGGCCCGCCGCAACATCCAACGGGTCCGCGAGCGCTTCTTCTGGAGCACCGTCCTGGAGCCGCTCCTCGCCTACGCCCGTGCCCCCCATCACTCGGGCGACTTCGCCGCAAACCGGCGCCGGGTGAGCGCACGATCCATTCCTTGGAATCGACACGGTGTGACCGGCGATTCTAGAAAGGTCCTGCGATATCTTCGCTCCGAAGGCCCTGGGGTGACCCTGAAGAAAAGTTGGCAGGCCGTGCGGCGCAGAATGGGGCTCGCACGCGAACGTTGAGTCCTCTCGGTTCGAGCATCCCTATGCGAGCCCCGCGAGCGCAGCCTGTCTGGCGAAGTCCGGGACGGACTTCACAAGTTCATTGAAGTTCCCTTGCGCCGCGACTATTCCATCCCGCATGAAGAAGATCCGATCGGCATCCCTGACCGTCGAGAGTCGGTGAGCGACAATGATCGTCGTGCTCCTCCCTGCGAGTCCCTTGATTGCATTGGTGACCGCCATTTCGGTCTCGGTGTCGAGCGCGCTCGTCGCCTCATCCATCACAAGGACAAAGGGATCCACGTACAACGCGCGAGCGATCCCCAGTCGTTGGCGTTGCCCTCCGGAGAGCGTGAGCCCTCGTTCCCCCACACGGCCATTGATGCCTTCCTTTCTGGCTTCGATAGTGTCGAGAAGCTGCGCCCCACGAAGCGCCTCCTTCACACGATCGCGATCAACATCCTTCCGCCAACTCAAAGCGACGTTCTGGGCGACGGTGACATCGAAGAGGGCGACTTCCTGTGGCACGTATCCCACCCGAGCACGCCATGAATCGGTCAGCTCCGTGAGCGGGGTGCCGTCGATGGCAATCACACCACTTGTTGGTTCGATGAGGCCAAGGATGAGGTCGATGAGGGTGGACTTTCCCGCGCCGGATGCCCCAACGATGGCGATGGACTGCCCAAAGGGGATCGTGAGGGAAACCTTCTTCACAGCCATCTCCTTGGCCCCGGGGTAGCGGAAACTGACGTTCTTGAACTCCAGGCTCTCCGGGTTCTCCGGTATTGGCAGGGATCCCCGTCCAAGTCGGTGCGCTGAGGCACCTTCCGAACTCCGAATCTCTCCGATGAGGTTGCGAACATGGGGGACGGTCGATGTCATCAGCGAGACGATGAACTGGAATCGGACCACCGATGGGGCCATCCGAAAGCCCGCGAGCCCAAAAAGCGCGACAGCCGAAAACGCCGTCGCTTCACCCCCAATGACATATCCCACCGCCCCTACCAGGACGAATCCTCCAATGATTCCTGACTCCAGTACGAACCTCGGCACCTGACCCAGAAAATGGATGTTCGCCCGCGCTCTCACCGCATGCTTGCGACCGTCCCGAATGGTGTCCTCAACCTCGATGTTCTTGTTTCGGAGCGTCAGCTCCTTCATCGCTCCTACCATCTCCGTGATCCTACGTACGGTCCGAACGCTGTACTCAAGGTTGATTACTCCTGCGGCCCGGGCTCGTCGCGCGACCCAGAGGTACAGGAACGCGCCAATGACTCCGAGATACACCACCGTTACGAGAGCAATGAACGGCATGGCGATGCTCATGACCGCTATGACGGCCGTGAGGGTCATAACCTCACCGAGAATGGTTGCCCCTGGAAGCAGGAAGGCCACGATGGTCGGGCTGATGCTCGAATCGGTGAATCGGACGATATCGGCGGAGTTTTTCTTTAGACGCTCGGTCCAAGGCGCTCCGAAATAGGCGTGGAGCAACCGAGAACCGATCTCCAACTCGTACCGCGCCGCACGATGGGTAGCCCACCGTAGGAGGACTATCGACGACGCCCCCTTTGACACCGTCAGCAGACAGATCCCCCCAAGGACGACGAATATCCCGCGATCCCCAACTGTGCCGAACAGAGGAAGCACCACGGGATTACCTTGAGAAAGCGGGCCCACCACAAGGGCGAAAAGCCCGAGCGCGGCGGCATCGAAGACCGCCAGCAAACCGATGCAGGTTGAGTAGATCTTCACGAACCGCCGGGCACCCACCGGAAGCACCTTGAGGAGATCCCGATAGAGAGAATAGACGTCTTTCACGCTGAGACCCTCCGAGGTGGTGAAGTCGCTAGGTTTGGCAGTCTAGTCGACCTGCTGGCCTTGCCTCCCAAGGTCAGAGGAGGCCACCCGGGGAAGACGGTACGTCCCTGCTGTCGAATGCTGCGAATGCGCTAACGTGGATTCCCATGACGGAGAGATGGCGCGACAAACTCAAGTTTCGAGCGATCTTTCTCGCACCGATCCTCGCGTTTATCTCGCTCGCAGCCTGGGCGATGGCGTCACCGGTAGGCGCCTCTCCCGACGACAACTTCCACATGATCAGCACGTGGTGCGCCAATGGGAATCCGGAGTACTGCCAACCGGGCGACTCCCCCGACAGCCGAATCGTGCCGGAGAGCCTCCTTCGGTCGTCGTGCTACGCCTTCCACGACGAGTTGAGCGCGACTTGCCAAGTCCCCTACCTGGCAAAGGGGGCTGAGGCCGACATCCTCAGTGGAAGAGGGAATTTCCAGAACACCTATCCGCCCTTGTTCTACAAGACGATGGGGGTGATGGCGGGCCCAGATATCGAGCGTTCCGTCATCATCATGCGCCTCTTCAACTCCGCGCTGTTCGTCGGCCTCGCGACCCTTCTCTACGTACTACTGCCGATCGGCAGGAGGCCAATGCTCGTCTGGACGTGGCTCCTCACGACCGTTCCCCTGGGACTCTTCCTCATCGCCTCAACCAACCCCAGCGGATGGGCGATCGTGGGAGTGGGCATGGCATGGATAGCCCTTCTGGGCTACTTCGAAACCGAAGGGAGACGCCGAATCGCTCTCGGCGCCCTATTCCTTATCTCCGTCTTCATGGCTGCTGGCTCCCGCGGCGACTCTGGCGTCTATGTCATCGTCGCCATCGGCGTCGTCCTCTTCCTGACCTTCAAACGTGAGAAGGCCTACTACCTCTCAGCAATCCTTCCCGTCGCGGCGGTGGCTATCTCCCTCTCCTTCATCCTGACGTCTCGAATGATCGGCTCCGGTGTGAACGGCCTCGGCGGCTCTGGCCCCTCCGTCCTGGATGATCATCCTGACCTCGGTACCTTCGGGTTGTTCGCCTACAACCTGCTCAACATCCCCTTCTTATGGTCAGGCGCCTTCGGAGGGTGGCCCCTCGGATGGCTGGACACCAGCCTTCCGGATATCGTCCTGTGGACCGGAAGCGCGGCGTTCATCGGGGCGGGCTTCGTCGGGCTTTCGCACGTCAATTGGCGAAAGGTCGTCGCCGTCGCGGGTGTCATGTTCCTGCTCGTCGCCATCCCTGTCTACGTGCTGACCAAGGGAGGCGACCCGATCGGGGCGAACGTGCAGCCCCGCTACATCCTTCCGCTTATCGTGCTCCTCGGAGGCCTTCTGCTCTTCGAACCGCCAGGCAAACGCATCCGCTTCAGCCGAGGGCAGGTGGTGCTTATCGTGTTCGCCCTTGCTGTCAGCAACTTCGTCTCACTTCAGACGAACATCCGTCGATACGTGACCGGAACCGACAAGGCCGGGCTCAACCTCGACAGCGACCGCGAGTGGTGGTGGAACAGCCCGATCACTCCGAACATGGTGTGGCTCCTCGGATCGCTGGTTTTCACTGCCGCACTCATCCTGTTGGTGCGCGAAATCGCAGGGAAACCCAGGGCAACGATGGAAGAAACCCCCGTCAGTTCTCCGGCGAAGAAGCCTTCTCACCCGCGCCGATGACCCGATAGGTCACACCCGCCCAATCCTCGGGGGACGTGATGCGGCGCCCGTCTACGAGGGTCTCAACGCCTGGGATGTCCGCTGGGCGGAGGCTACGATACTCGTCGTGGTCGGCCTGAATGACGACTGCAGCGGCCGGCTCTCCCCGGTGGTACGGCGTGAAACCAAGCGCGTCAATTTCCGCATCCGTGAACATCGGGTCGTGGGCGAGCACCGTCGCCCCGCGCGAACGAAGGGCTCCGACGGTGGCAAAAACTCCCGAGAAAGCCGTCTCCTTGACCCCCCCACGATAGGAGACGCCAAAGACGACAACCCGGGCGCCTTTCAGCGCTCCGTGAGCGCTCTCAAGCAACGCGATTGCGTACTCCGGCATTGCGGCGTTCACCTCGCGCGCCGCGCGCACGATAGTGGCGTCGGGGTCGTTCCACAAGTACAGGCGGGGGTACACGGGGATGCAGTGTCCGCCGACCGCGATTCCAGGTCGGTGGATGTGGCTGTACGGCTGCGAGTTGCACGCGTCAATGACGGCATAGACGTCGATCCCATGCTGGTCCGCGAATCGCGCGTACTGGTTCGCGAGTCCGATGTTGACATCTCGGAAGGTCGTCTCCGCGAGCTTGGCTAACTCGGCAGCTTCGGTCGAACCCAAGTCCCATACACCGTTCGGGCGATCGAGGTCCGGGCGATCGTCGAATTCGAGGACCGCATTGTAGAAGTCGGTCGCCACCGCGGCCCCCTCGTCGGACAGTCCACCTATAAGTTTCGGATATGCGCGGAGGTCCCGGAAGACACGGCCAGTGAGCACACGTTCCGGTGAAAAGACCAGATGGAAGTCGGTCCCCTCCTTGAGGCCCGAGATCTCCTCGATCAGGGGTTTCCAGCGATTCCGGGTGGTGCCGACGGGAAGGGTGGTCTCGTAGGACACGAGTGTCCCGGGCGTCAGGTGCGCAGCGAAAGATCGAGTCGCGCTCTCCATCCACCCAAAGTCGGGTTTCGCTTCGTCATCCACGAAGAGGGGGACGACCACGACCACGGCATCGGCGCCGGGAATGGCGTCGGAATAGTCGGTCGTCGCGCGGAAGCTCCCGGAGCGAACAAGTCTAGAGAGCTTCTCCTGAAGATGAGCCTCTCCGGGGAACGGCTCGCGGGCGGCGTTGACGTCAGCGACGACTCGCTCGTTGACATCGACCCCGATGACCTCGTGGCTTCGGGAAGCGAACTGGACCGCGAGGGGCAAACCGATCTTGCCCAGCGCTACGACCGCAATCTTCATGACACGTCTCCTCGGGTCTTGAGGCCGATCTCGCGACCTGCGTGAGTCTATCGTGTGAGCATCTGGCTTCCCTTCGTCCGAAGGTCCCAACCTAAGTCGCTTCTCCGGGCAGTACTGAGTACACCGAGTCAGCTCGCATCGCCTGACTAGACTGGCCCGGTGAAGGTACTGAGCGTCGTAGGTGCGCGCCCCCAATTCGTCAAGTTGTCAGCAGTGGCAAGGGACTTCGCCTCTCACGGGGTGGATCACGTCATCGTGCATACCGGGCAGCACTACGACCCCATGCTCTCTGACGTCTTCTTCCGCGATCTAGAGATCCCCGCACCCAACGAGCACCTCGGGGTCGGGTCGGCTAGCCACGGCAAGCAAACGGGCGCGATTCTCGCTGCAATGGACGATGTCCTTGCCCAACACGAACCAGATTGGGTGCTCGTCTACGGTGACACGAACTCGACTCTCGCAGCTGCCGTCAGCTCCGTGAAACTCCACTTCCCTCTGGCGCACCTTGAGGCGGGCCTACGATCGTTCAACCGTCGCATGCCAGAGGAACACAACAGAGTACTCACTGATCACGCCGCCGATCTGTGCCTGGCCCCAACCGAACTCGCGATGCGGAACCTTTCTAACGAAGGTCTTTCGGATACCGCCGTCAACGTCGGTGATGTCATGACTGACGTGTTGTTCCATGTGCGAGACACCTTGCTTCCATCGAGGCCCGCTCCCCATTTCGATGGCGTCACGGGAGAGTACTTCGTCGCGACGATTCACCGAGCGGAAAACACTGACGGACCTGCGCGGCTGAGAGAAATCGTCGACGCGCTGTCCTCCCTCGATCGGCCCGTGGTCCTCCTCGCTCACCCCAGGCTACGCAATCGCACCGACGCGTTGGGGATCGACCTCGCGCAAGGCGCCATCCATGTCGAAGATCCGTTGCCGTACCCAGAGCTCATGGCTGCCGTGCTGGGAAGCGCAGGGGTTATCACCGACTCTGGAGGACTGCAGAAGGAAGCGTTCCTGCTCCGCGTGCCGTGCACCACGTTGCGCACGGAAACCGAGTGGACCGAGACTGTAGACCTTGGTTGGAACGTACTCGCCCAAACACGACATGAGATTGCGATTTCGGTTACGAGGCCCCGACCACAACCAACGTCGGCCGCCCCGTACGGCGATGGGAACGCTTCCGCGCACGTGAGGGAGGCCTTGACAGCTCGCCTCCAATTGGGGCATCGGGACACGTAGACGCGGCAACCTTCCGATCACGCTTATCCGTAGACTCTCGATTATGACGATCCGACCGCAGATCCTGTGCATCTCCTTCTCCGACATTCGACGCGATGCACGGGTGCTTCGTCAGCTCGCAGTTCTCAGAGAGCACGGAGATATAACGACCCTCGGATATGGTTCACCTCCGGATGGCGTCGTCGAGCATCTGGAAATACCCTCCGGTCTGGCTTCGTTACCGCAGACCGCCCTGGGGGTTGCGCTGCTCGCAACTCGGAGATTCCGCGCCGTAGAAATGAAGGCACCTGCCGTCGCGAAGGGACGGCGACTAGTGGGAAATCGGAAATTCGACCTCATCGTTGCCAACGAAGCGCGAGCCCTTCCTCTCGCTCACTCGATCGCTCAAGGCGCCCCAATCTGGGGCGACATGCACGAGTGGGCACCAGGCGAACGCACCCACGTGCTCTCGTGGCGGCTACTTGTCGCTCCCTACATGAAGTGGGTCTGCGCAACCTATCTTCCCGTCACGACAGCGGTCACGACCGTCAATACCTCGATAGCCGATCTTTTCGACCGCTCTTTCGGCATCCGAACCGAACTGGTGCGCAACGCCCGGCCTCTTGAGAACCTCAAGCCCAGTCCCACACTTGCCAATCGAATCCGCCTGGTGCACAGTGGCGGTGCCGTCCCCGGACGAAACATCGAAGCGCTCATTTCCGCCACGCTTGAACTCGATGAACGCTTCAGCCTCGACCTCTACCTAATCGAGGCGCGGGGGTGCCATGCCTACCTGCAATCACTGCATAGTATGGGTGCCGCCTCGCCTCGGATTACGTTCCATGAGGCCGTCTCTCCCGAGGCGTTGCCCGTTACGCTGAACGCCTACGACGTTGGCGTGTACTTGCTTCCTCCTGTCACGCTCAATCATCGCTACATGTTGCCGAACAAGTTCTTTGACTACATTCAGGCGCGGTTGGCGATTGTCTTTGGTCCCGCTGTGGAAATCGACCGACTTACTACAACCTACGACCTCGGCCTCATTACCACGGGGTATGAACAAAGCGATCTCGTTACCGCTTTATCGCACCTCACTCCAGCGGTCGTGGAACGCTACAAGAAAAACGCTGATACCGCAGCAGCGCACCTCAGTTCGATTCAAGATGTCTCGACTGAGCACGCAATCATTCGGCGACTCCTACGAGACGCAAAGTAGTCGCATCCCTAGGTAAGACCCGCGAGCGCTGCCTGCCTCGCGAAGTCGGGAACGGATTTGACGAGCTCCTCGAAGCTGCCCTGTGCCGCGATGATTCCGTCCTGCATGAAGAAGATGCGGTCTGCATCCCTGACCGTCGAAAGCCGGTGAGCGACGACGATGGTCGTGCTTCTCCCCGAAAGTCCCTTGACCGCCTTGGTGACCGCCTCCTCCGTCTCGGTGTCAAGCGCACTTGTCGCTTCGTCCATCACAAGGACGTAGGGATCCACGTACAACGCTCGGGCGATGCCCAGTCTCTGACGCTGACCACCGGAGAGCGCGAGTCCGCGCTCGCCCACGCGGCCGTCGATACCCTCCTTCCTGGCTTCGACCGTGGCGAGAAGTTGCGCCCTGCGGAGGGCTTCCTTCACACGATCGCGATCCAGGTCCTCGCTCCAACTAAGAGCAACGTTCTGAGCGATAGTCGCATCGAAGAGGGAGACCTCCTGGGGCACGTAGCCCACCCGGGCGCGCCAGGAGTCCGTAAGGTCAGTGAGGGGGGTGTCATCGATGACGATCACGCCACTCGTGGGTTCGATGAGACCAAGGATGAGGTCAATGAGGGTGGATTTGCCCGCGCCGGAGGCCCCTACGATGGCGATGGATTGCCCGAAGGGAATGGTGAGGGACACTCCCTTCACGGCTTCGTTTGTAGTACCGGGGTAGCGGAAATCGACATCCCTGAATTCGAGGCGCTCCGGGGTGTCCGACAACGGCAGGGACGCGCGTCCACGTCGGTGCTCCGACGCCCCCTCCGAACTCCGGATCTCATCGATAAGGGTGTGAACGTGGGGAGCGGTGGACGCCATATAGGAAAGGACGAACTGGAACCTGACCACCGATGGTGCCGTACGGAAGCCCGCGAGCCCGAAGAGGGCCACGGCCGATAGGGCGGCAGCCGATCCGCCCATAAGGTAGCCTGCCGCACCGACTAGGACGAATCCGCCTATGATCCCCGACTCCAGTACGAATCGCGGCACCTGACCGAGGAATAGGACGATCGCTCGCGCCCGTACGGCATGCCCGCGGTTTTCCTTGACGACGGCCGCAACCTCGGAGTTCTTGTTCCTCAGCGTCAGTTCCTTCATCGCCCCGACCATCTCGGTGATCCTGCGCGCGGTCCGGATGCTGTACTCGAGGTTTGTCGCACCCGCATTTCTCGCGCGCCGGGCGATCCAGAAGTAGAGGACCGCACCGATTCCCCCGAGGTAGAGCACCGTGGCGAGAGCGATCACTGGCATCGCGATACTCATCACCGTGATGACCGCTGTAAGCGTCATCACTTCGCCGAGTATCGTCGCGCCAGGTAGCAGGAAAGTCGCAATGGTCTGGTACAGACTCGAGTCGGTGAACCGAACGATATCGGCGGAGTTCTTCTTAAGACGCTCCGTCCACGGTGCCGCCATGTAGGCATCGAAGAGACGGGAGCCGATCTCCAACTCGTATCGGGCCGCTCGACGAGTGGCCCACCGCAATAGAAGTACGGATGACACTCCCTTGGCCACCGTGAGGACGCATATCCCCACGATTGCGATGAAGATCCCGCTCTCCTCAAGTTCGCCGATCAGAGGAAGTACAACGGGATTGCCCGCGGAGAGGGGGCCCACCACCAGGGCCAGGAGCCCGAGAGCGGCGGCATCGAAGACGGCCAGGAGACCGAGACTGGTCGCGTAGATCGTCACAAAGCGCCTGGCGTCCGCCGGAAGCACCCTCAGCAGTTCCCTATACAGGGCAACGATGTCTTTCACGCTAGGAGCCTCCGAGGCAAGTAGGGGGTCAGGTTTGGCAGTCTAGTCGACCTCGCACCTGCGCCTGCTGGGGTCCCCGACCCCCACTAGAGGGTGACAGAGACACCCGTTCGAGCCGACTCCAGCGCGGCGCCGACCACCCGAACGGTCGCAAGCCCCTCCCGCATTGTCACGAATCCGCTCTCCTTGCCCAGCACCGCGTCGCGGAAGGCTTCATGCTCCTTCTGCAGTGGCTCCGGCTTAGGGATCGCAAACCGCACAACGTCACCTTCGCTCACTCCTCGGAATCCCGCGATCGCGTCCCACGTTGTCGCGACCGTGCCGTTGGCGAAGAAGGTAAGGTCGGCCGTCAACGTGTCGGCCACGAATGTGCCCCGCTCGCCCGTCACGACCGTGAGACGCTCCTTCATAGGCGAGAGCCAGTTCACGAGGTGATTCGCGACCACATCGTTGGCAAACCGTCCCGTGATGGATACCAGGTCCTCGTGCTCACGTCCACTCCGGTGCGCTACCTGGGCGGAGACGATCGCATAGATCGACTGCGTGACCCAGGCGGCAAGATCGATGTCGTGGGGGGCAAGGTCTCGCACCACCCCGACGTCGGCGATGCGAGCGGGAAAGGGCCCCTGGCGACGAGTCGCAATCTGGTAAATGTCACCGAGATCTCCCGCCTCAAGTCGAGATCGAAGGCTCTGGACCGCAGGGTTGTAACGCTCAATATGACCGACGCCGCCGATCAGACCTGCCGACTCGAAAGCCTCGGCGATACGTTCTGCTGACTCGACATCGGGCCCGAGAGGCTTCTCGACGAGGGCATGAACACCCGCCTCCGCAAACGCCAATGCGACTTCTTCGTGAAAGCTCGTTGGCACGGCGATTGTCACGTAGTCCACGCCGACCGCTATCAATTCTCGAATCCCGGGCAGCACATCCAATCCGCCAGAGACGTTGTGGACGTCTCCACCCGGATCGGCTACGCCAACAAGATCGACCCCCTCCAGACCTCGAAGAACGCGCGCGTGGTGTCGACCCATGCTGCCTAAACCGATGAGGCCAGCACGCAAGTTCGCCATTACGCACCCGCCTTCGCAACAGTATTGACCGCCTGAACCACTCTCTCGACATCCTCCGCCGAGAGCGAAGGGTGAACGGGTAAAGAAAGCACCTCCTGTGTCGCGATCTTCGTGACGGGGAGGTCGGCCTCCAGGTTGAACGATGGAAGTTCGTGGTTGGGGATGGGGTAGTAAACCCCTGTTCCCACTCCGTACTCCTCGATTAGCGTCTTCGCGAATCCGTCCCTGTCCTCCGCAACACGAATCGTATATTGGTGGTACACGTGTGTCGCCTTGGGATGAATTGGAGGCACGATCACGCCCTCAAGTCGGGAGTCGAAAATCGCGGCGATTTCGCGCCTTCGAGCCGTCCAAGCGGGCAACTTGCCCAATTGAACTCGCCCGATTGCCGCATGGACGTCCGTCATACGGGCGTTGAAGCCGATGACCTCGTTCTCATAGCGCCGCTCCATCCCCTGGTTGCGGAGGAGTCTCATCATTCGAGCTATCTCAGGAGTGGCGCAACTAACCATGCCCCCTTCTCCCGACATCATGTTCTTCGTTGGGTAAAGACTAAACATCGCAAACGATCCAAATGATCCGACTGGCGAACCGTCCCACATGGCCCCGTGCGCCTGCGCGGCATCTTCAAGTAGCATGACTTCGTACTTCTCTGCAAGCGCTTGAAATCGATCCATGTCTGCGGGTTGGCCGTAAAGGTGGACGGGCATGATTCCGCGAGTCTTGGAGGTGATAGCCGCCTCCGCGGCGTCCGGGTCCATGCAGAAAGTCTCAGGCTCAATATCGATGAATACCGGGGTCGCCCCACACAAGGCGACAGAGTTGGCTGTCGCAGCGAAGGTGAAAGAAGGAACGAGGACTTCGTCTCCCGGTCCAATTCCTGCGGCCAGCAAGCCTAGGTGCAGTCCGGCGGTCCCGGATGACACGGCGACACACGTCCTACCCCCGACGAGTTCATCGGCGAACTCTTTCTCGAACGCCGCGACCTCGGGACCCTGGGCGACCATCCCGGAGCGTAGGACGCGGTCCACCGCATCCCGCTCCTCCTCGCCGATGATGGGCTTTGCCGCGGGAATCGTCTGCTGATCCATGGTTCTCGACCTCTCTTAGTTCCTAAAGGGATTCCCTATAGCGGTGTCAACCTGCCGTCGGACTCCTCGTAAAGCCGTCCGGTCTGTGGGCAACGCCACGTTCCAGCGACATCCGCAACCAGCCGGAGGCCCGCCTCTCCCACCCATCCGACTCTCCGCGCGGGTACCCCGACAACAAGAGCGAAATCCGGAACATCACGGGTTACGACAGCGCCTGCCGCAACCGTCGCCCAGCGACCGATCGCTACTGGGGCAACGCACACAACCCGCGCACCGATGGACGCACCATCTCCGATGGTCACCCCTACGTGCTCCCAGTCCGAAGCGGATTTCGGGGTGCCGTCGGGATTCACGGCCCTCGGGAACTCGTCGTTAGTCAATACGGCGGCAGGACCAATAAACACGCCGATCCCCAATCGCGCTGGCTCATATACGAGGGCGTAATTCTGAATCTTGCTGTTGTCACCAATCGTTACGCCGGTGCCGACGTAGGCACCGCGACCCACAACGCAATTTGCGCCGAGCACGGCTCCCTCGCGGATTTGGGCGAGATGCCAGATGGAACTGCCCTCCCCGATCATCGCGCCAGGGTCAACATCCGCACTCTCAGCGATCCTCGTTCCCATGCGCCGACAGTACCTCAAGCCTCCATGCCGCGCGGGTGACCAAAGTCATTAGTAACGAGCGGCAAGCGAGGGTTACCGAACGACACCTCTCGATCTCACACGACTTGCCAAAGGTAGCCTCCAGGCAGATGCAATAAGATACGGGAACTAGGTCATCTGAGGATGACTTTTGTCGCGATCCTTCGAAAACGAGAGTGGTGGGACGGTTGCCAGAAGATGCCGTTGGCGCTCTCGTCGGACTTCTCCTCAGCCCCGGAGACCCTACATGAAACCCGATACGAAGGGGGGAGGCGTCTTGACCCGCTTCCTTCGCGCCCTATCGACGATGCGAAGTACGCTTCTCATCGTGCAGGCGTGCCAACGCACGGCGTTGCGGATGAGTTACTGGGCGCATCGGCTTACCACGGGTCGTTCTAGACGGGATTCGATCTCTTGGGTGGTCGGTCCTGACGATGTCGCTTCGATGGTGGTCCAGATCGCGAGCGCGATATCCAATTCCTACTCGGTGAGCTTCTCCCAGAATCCTTCCTACGCGTATGCGTATGACCACCGTTGCCACACACGAGACTCCTCTCCTTTGCGCTGGATCGAGAGGATCTTCGTCGGACCAATCTTGCTTGGACGCCTCATGAACAGGGCGCGCGGTTTCCTTTATGTTGGGGACACTGGATTTCTCCTTCATGGTAAGGATCAGCGAGCCTTCGAGTTCGCCTATTTAAAGAAACACTCGCGGATGGTCGTCTGCTACTGGTGTGGTTCGGATATCCGTTCGACCCGACGCATGCATGAGCTCGAAGCAGCGACGGACCTGCCCAACATCTCCACCTACATTCGCTTCCAGAATCCTCGTCTCGAAACCGACGGATGGGAGAGGATCAAGGCGAAAATCGCTGCAGTCGCAGACCGGTACGCGGATGCGATGTTCAGCAACTCCGTCGATCATCTGAGTTACCTCACCCGGCCAACGGAGCCGTTCCTCTACTTCTTCTCCGACGAAGACATCGTCGAGCGAGACAAGTTCAACGACCTATCGTGTCCGGTCATCGTGCACGCATCTTCCTCTCCCATAATTAAGGGAACGCCGCTCGTCCGCGCGGCGATCGCACTTTTACGCTCACAGGGGTACGAGTTCGAGTACGTGGAACTAATCGGAGTCTCAAACGCGGAGGTGAAAAGGCAACTTGCGCGCGCCCACATATCGCTCAATCAGTTTTACGGCTTTTCCCCCGCGGTTTTTGGGGCGGAGTCTCTTGCTGCGGGATGCGCCGTCATGATGAGCGCAGACCCTGCCATCGAAACTGACCTTCCTCCGGAGTCAAGTGAAGCTTGGCTCGTCACAAAGCACCACCAGGTGTACGAGAACCTTCGGCTTCTTCTTGACGAACCCCACCGGATCGAGCCTTTAGCTCGCCGCGGCCAAGCGTGGGCGCGGGAATATGCCTCCCAGACCGGTGCCGGAGAGAAACTGAATCGTGTCTTAAACGCAGTCCTCGATGGGACCTACGAACCATTTACGGGCCACCATGGCTAAGCGGATTCTCGTCGTCGGCTACGGAATCGCCGGGAAGACCCTGGCGGAGGACCTCGTTCGCCACGGCGCGGAAGTTACGGGATTTCTCGACGACGCCTCTACGGAACCCAAGATCCTCGGCCGCCTAGACCAGGTGAACGAGGTCATCGACAAGCACCACATCGATCTCGTTTACTTCGCGATTCCAACCGCAAAGGCTCCCACTGTTCGCGAGTTCATCCGCTCCATTCAATCGACGTCCGTCGAAATCGCGATCGTTCCGAGGACCTACGACATCATCAGCAAGGACACGGTCGACATCAGCGATCTCACGGATGTCGACGTGCTCGACCTCGTCGGACGGGAACCGGTCCGACACGAACTTGAGAGTTCGCGTGCGTTCCTTGCGGGAAAACGCGCGATGATCACCGGCGCGGCGGGGTCGATTGGCTCCCGACTCAGCCGCCAGATCGCTCGACTCGGTGTCGAACACGTTCTCTGCGTCGACTGGTGGGAGAACGGGATGTTCTACCTTGGGCACGAAATGGCGAAGAGTAACAACGTTTCTCTCAAGATTGCCGATATAAAGAGCACTGAACACATGAAGCAACTCTTCGACGAGTCCGCTCCCGAAATCGTCTTCCACGCGGCCGCGTACAAACACGTCCCCCTCATGCAAGAGAATCCGATTGAGGCCATCAATAACAACGTCTGGGGAAGCCTCAACCTCATGAGGCTCGCGATCGACCACGGGGTGAAGGCGTTCGTTTACGTCTCGACCGACAAAGCCGTAAACCCCGTAAACGTCATGGGAGCAACCAAGAGAATCGGCGAAATGCTCATGGAGACATTGGCCGCAAACGGGGCCGGCACCCGTTTCAGTGCGGTTCGCTTCGGCAACGTCATCGAGAGCCACGGCAGCGTGATGGAAATCTTCCGTTCTCAAATCGCGAAACGGCAACCCCTCACCGTCACCGACCCCGAGGTCACCCGATTCTTCATGACCATCGACGAAGCCAGCCAACTCATTATCCAATCGGCAGCTTTGGGGACAGCCAGCGACATCTTCGTGCTCGATATGGGTGAACCCGTGAAGATTCTCGACCTCGCGACGAGTCTTCTTCGCGCCGCAAGGGCAGACCTTGGGATCGAGATCACGGGCCTTCGACCCGGCGAGAAGCTCCACGAGGAGTTGACTTACGAGCCGGACAAAGTTGTGAAGACAGCCAACCAGAAGATCTTTGTCCTTAGGGGAGAGAAGGACTTTGATAAGTCCGCATTCCTACGCTCCGTCGAGGACCTGCTGGAACGCTCACGTTCCTATCGCTTATCGGCAGACGAGGCCGTAGCCTGGTTACGAAACGCAGGCTTTGCGATTCAATGACACAGCAAAGGATTTCTCTTCTTCTAACCGGAGCGCACGGAGCCATCGGGAGCACGTTCCGGGCTCGTTGGTCTGCGCAGTACGCTGGCCCGACCGTCGCCGTGGTGCAACCGGGAATCGGAGAGCAACTTCTCCCGGGCGATGTGGCCGTCGACCTCGCGATCCCCGGGGCACTTGCTGATCTGGTCGTCTCACTTCGCCCCCAAGTGATCGTGCACCTCGCGGCCATTACAGGAAGCGCTTGTGAGGCGGATCGGGAACTGGCCGAGGCTGTTAACGTTCGCGCGGTTAAGACCTTGGCTCAGGCGGCAGCAAACGTCGGGACGAGTCGCATCGTCTTCGCTTCCACTGCGGGGGTATATGGCGACCAGCGGCAGCGGCGAGTAAAGGAGACGGAGGATCCTGAGCCGCCCTCCTTCTATGGCCAAACGAAACTCGAAGCAGAATACGCGCTTGCGTCCGCTCTTGAATCAAGTGAGACAACACAGGCCATTGCGTTGAGAATATTCAACGTGTTCGGTCCAGCGTTTCCAAGTTCCCTGGTTTCCCGCCTCGCCGAGTCCACACCGAACCACCCCGTTACCGTCAACGGACTCGATCGATTCGTGCGCGACTACGTCCATGTCGAGGATGTCGCTGCGGCTCTGTATCTCAGCACGACCACCGAACTTTCAGGGACGATGACGACAGTCAACATTGGCAGAGGCATTCCGATTAGCAACCGAGAACTCATTTCTGCGCTTGAAAGGGTTCAACCGGTCCACGTGATTGTCGGCGACGAGCGCTCAAGTTACAGTTGCGCAGACACTACTCTCGCCCACGAAACACTCGGTTTCTCGGCGACCCGCGGCCTCACCGACTAACGCCACCGCCACTACCTTGACGTTGAATCCAGGTACTTCCCTCCAAGGCTCACTCAAAGGTCGTGTCGCACCTCAAGCCTTACCCCAGCGTGCCCTTCGCTTCTGCGAGGTACAGCTGGGTCCACCACAGCGAGAGAGCATTTCCCAGTACCTGAGTGTCCCGGGCCTTCGAGAAGTCGAACGTCACGTTTCCGAACTCCAACTTCCGCACCGATCCAAACTCGTGTATCAGCAAGGAACTCCAGTGAGCGGTCAACGCTGTCTCCCCAACGACAACGCGTCGATACAACAGCCGAGCCCAGTTCCTCAGTAGCGGTGGGGCGACAGCAAAGAGATCGAATGCAGTCGGTACGAGTCCTGGTCGTTTGCGTGCAATCGAGACGGGCTCACCAGTGACGGCGAGTGGGACGTCCCGAAGCGCGGGAATCTGACTGTAGAGGAGGCGCCGGTAGTAGTTCTTTCCGAGGATGTCCTCCGCTCCCAATTCCATGAGGTGGTCAAGGTATTTAGGTGCGAGAACCGGCGTCACGGAAAGTACGTCGGAGCACAACACTGAAGGCGCAACATACGAAAACGCTGGCTGACGTCTGAACATCGCCCAGTGACTAATCTTCTGAGCCGCCGTGCTCCCGCTTGAGGCCATGACACTCAAGCGCAAGCGCGCTCTCGATTGTCTGATGAGCGCCCGTACCGCGCGCCCTCGAAACTCGCCCGCCTCGGTGGAAATCCATTGCCGACCGCGATTCCGGGACCACGCGCGAACCCCGATGGTCGTCCATCGTCGCTTGATCATGCTCCGCGCGATCGGAACGTAGGAACCTATTAGGCAGTCGCCCGGCCAAGCTCCGACGATAACGCAAGGCTGAGTCTCCGGAGCGCCCGCGACCTCGTAGAAGAGCACATTCCCAGCGGCTGCATGCGCTGAGACCTGCCCCCCGGTGAGAAGCCAACCCGCGCGCAGCGTCTCCACCCCACTACGCTCCAGCGACACTGTCTCGTGCTCGAAACCCAATATACGCGCAACCTCTCCTCCGATTGACGTCTCTCGTTCATCAGACAGGTCGAGGGTCAGCGCACGACCGTTGGCTCCAAGTGCCTCGGCAACGGCTGCGAGCGTGAGACGACTATCGAGTCCGCCCGAGATCCCAAGAGAGGAAGTATCACGGTTGTCAGATAGGACTTTGTTGTGACGTACGCCATCGACGAGAACCTTGTAGGTCTCCACCATATGTTCGTCATCGCCCATTTCACGCGTTCGGTAGCGAATGGGATTGGACCCCTCAACCGAGGCTCGAATCGATCTTCTGCCGTCCACAACGAAGTCGACCTTCTCGCCGGGAAACAGACGGAAGACTCCTTCGATGGTCGTTTCGGAACCCAGGGAGTGGTTGTACGTGAGGAGTTCATACGCCCCCACCTCAGAGAGGCGCCCCACCCCCAACGCAATCCCAACGAATTGTGGGTCGTTGGAAACGACGGCACGGCCATCCTTCTCACCGAAATACAAAGGTCCACACGCGACTCGATCCGAGAATCCTCTCACTACGGCGCCGCCGCCATCGCCAACCCATACCGCAACTCCTGAAAACTCGCCCGTGATCGCATCCGCCTTGAAACTACTGGCGCGAGCATCGAGTTGTTGCCGAAGGAATTGCCTGGACGACTCAACCCTGCCCGACAAAACAAGTTCCGCACCGGCAGAAGACCGAACGTGGATCGCATGGGATGAATCACCGTCCCACGCGAGCACGACACCACCTACGACCGACCGCACCAGCCCCCCCCGACACAAGTCCCGTGCCCACGAGATGACCGATGTGGAAACGAAGCGCCGCGTCGAGATTCTCCTCTTCGTGCTCCGGAAAGACCGCTGCCGCGAAAAACACCTGCACCTCCGTGGTCGGGCTCGGACATACCGGGCCCGTGGCGCCAGCGCCGACGCCGTTGTCGTAATCGGCACCGAGCGTATCACCAGGGGAAACGCCAACTGAGTGTGAGCCGCCTGTACGGTGGAGCCGGTCATGCATCGTCACCCTTCCAACAACCTCCACTGCGATCGGCGTCGTACGTGATAGCGTGTCGCGCGCAGCCATGTAGCCAACCAAGGCATTCGTCAAGTCCTCAAGACGGAATCTGAGCCCACCATGCGCATTACCGTTGTCAGCCGAATCTTCTCGCCGGAACCTTCTGCGGGCTCGCTCGTGCTTGAGGCGGTTGCACGATCCTTCGCGGCCAAGGGGCACGACGTGACGGTGGTGACGGCGCGCCCACCGAAATGGATGAGGTGTGTTGATCCTCCTGCGTTCAAGGTGCGACGCGCCCGCGTCTTGCGTGACCGACAAGGGTACGTGCGGGGCTACGTACCGTATATGAGTTTCGACCTTCCGCTCGCGTTCCGCCTGCTGTTCCGCCGTCGCGCCGATCTGTACTTCGTCGAGCCTCCGCCCACCACCGGTGCTGTCGTCCGTGTGGTGACGTGGTTGCTACGACGTCCCTACTATTACCGAGCCGCCGACATCTGGTCCGACGCCGCACAGATGACGACGAATTCACGCTTCGTGACTCGTGCACTGCGCTCCGTCGAACGCTTCGCGCTCCGAGGCGCAACCCATTCCTTTGCGATTTCCGAGGGTGTGCTCAACCGAATGCGGGAACTCGGAGTGCGAGGAGATGTAACCGTCACTGGCGTGGGTGTTGATGCGCAGGTCTTCCACTACACCCCTCCAACGACCTTAACGCCTATCCCGTATTTCATCTATGCGGGAACGCACTCCGAATGGCACGGGGCAGTCGTCTTCATCGAAGCCTTCGCTCTCTTCACGCGAACGACACCGTACTATCGCCTCCTCTTCGTTGGAAACGGATCTGAGCGCGCGCTCCTCGAATCCCGGACACGTGAACTTGGCCTGACCAATGTCGAGTTCCGAGATGCCGTAGTGACCGCCGAACTCGTTCCCCTTCTCTGTGAAGCTTGCGCCTCCCTCGCCAGCCTTCGACCCGGAGGCGGCTACGACTACGCCTTCACAACCAAGGTTCTGTCATCGCTCGCGGCTGGTTGTCCAGTAATCTTCGCAGGCATTGGACCAACCCAGGCGTTTCTCGAAGACGCGGCAAAATCACTTCCCGTTGGAGAGGCGGTAACTTACAACGCCGAATCCGTATCATCGGCACTCAGCCGGGCCGCAGCCCATCCACTTGGAAGCCATGAGCGAAAGAAGCTCGCGAAGTGGGCCACCAAGCGATACTCACTAGATGCCGTCGCACGCGCGGTCGTCGACGAAGCCGAGCGGTTGATCCGTTCGACGCAACATGCCAAGTGATTTCGGCTTGGGAAGCGCTCCCCCGCCATCGCGTCAGCCCGTTGGTACGATCAGCCCATGCCGTACGCGCCCGAGCAGGTGCTCATCGTGGTACCAGCGTTGAACGAAGCGTCAACCGTCGGCTCGGTCATCGCCGAAGTGCGTTCGAACCTTTCCGGCGCCACCATCCTCGTAGTCGACGACGGTTCGACGGACGAGACGGCACGGATCGCGAAAGAGGCGGGGGCGCTCGTCGCACGTCTTCCCTTCAACCTCG
>CAZMCU010000002.1:0-5345 GCA_964564915.1 uncultured Demequinaceae bacterium
CCAAGACCGTGGTGTCTCCCGCCGATACCAACAACAACGCGTTGGGGCAGGTGGTCAAGGGCGAGATCTTCCACTTCACCTACACGGCGACTATCCCGGCGCACTCGTCCGTCCAGAACGCGGTTCTGTCGGACGCGCTCGTCAACCCCCAAACCAACTGGAGCCTGGACTCGTTGCTGACGACGGTCGACTATCCGGGTGGATCAACCGCGGCGGGAACTACCGGCGACTTCCTTATCGGGCTTCAGACCTTCAACATCAACGCCGCGAACGGCCGTTTGACGTTCCCCGCGCTCTACACGAACGACACCGACACCGATCAAACGTTCTCCGTCAATCTCTACGGACATGTCACCGGCAACGCGACGTGGACCCACAGCACCGGTACCCGGCGCAACGACACCGCGACCTTTGCCAGCTCAACTCAGCCAAACATCACCGCGGTCAATGGTGTGTATGTCATCGAGCCTCTGCCCGTGATCACCAAACTCGTCAGCGATGACAGCGTCACCGCGGGCCAAACCGTTACCTATACCCTGACCGCCCGTAACGGCTCCAACTCGGCGAATGGCGGAAACCGGCCGACGTCATACGACACCCAGGTGAGTGACTGTGTCCCGGTCGAACTGACGGGTGTCGTCCTTGGTGCCCCGAGCCAGGGTAGCGCCGCCATCGTCCCCGACGCCGGTTGCTCCGGAACCCGGATCGTGTGGGACGTGGGGGCTCTTGGTTCCGGGACGAGTCACCAACAAACACTGACATACACCGCGACCGTCTCACCCGCTTCCGCTGGCCTCGCTGTCTACACGAACCCCGCGGGAATTACCGGATACAGCCTCGACGATGAAACCGCGGACCGCCACCAGTACACGGGTTCGACGACGGAGTCCGTCACGGTTCTGGGTGCCCCACTCACGAAATCCGTCGATGCCCCGACGGCGACGATCGGTGAGGAACGCTCCTACACGATCTCTACGACCTTGCCCGCCGACGTCAACTTCTACGACGCCGCGATGATCGACGACGTGCCCGCGGGGCTTGCGGTTTCTAGCGTCGGCATGACGTGCACGTACGGCGGGGGTGGGAGTTGTCTCGGTGACCTGCCCGGCGGAGGCGTGGCACTGACACCCAGCGGGACGAACATCGGGTGGTGGTTGGGTGACATCTTCTCGAACGCGGACACGCGAACCATCACCATCACCTACACGGGAACCGTGCTCGACGTGCCCGCGAACGTCGATACCGCGACGATCGTCAACACGGCGATCCTTCGCTGGAATACCACGAATGACATTGTCGGTCCGCCCGCGGACGCCTCCTACACCCCCGATGTGGCGGCCCTACCCGATGACGCGACCGTCACCGTCGTGGAGCCCGACGTTCAGATCACCAAACTTGTCAACGGTCTCGACACCGAAGGCGTCGCCCCAGGCGAGACCTTCACCTACACCGTCACCGTGGAAAACACCGGTACCTCAACCGCGTACGACCTCACCGTCAATGACGTGGTCCCCGACGGCGTCGTCGTCAATGGAGCGTCCGTCACCGCGGCGGGTGGAGTCCTGAGCGGGGCCGACCCGATCACTGGGGGTGGCACGATCGCGTGGGGCTTGAGCAGCCTTGCCGTTGGTGCGGGCAACGCGCACACGTTCACCTACACCGCCGTCCTGGAGCCCTCGTCGTACCTCTCGGCGACCGATTCCTTCACCAACATCGCCACCGTCACGGAGTACACCTCGCACCCCACGTCGACGGCCGGATACGACGACGACGAGCTCCGGACGTACACGGGACCGTCAGCGGATGCGGTCGTCACACCGGACTTCCCGAACCCGACGATCACGAAGACGCCCGCGGTCGGCCCGGCCTACATCGGCGTACCGCACTCGTTCACCATCGTCGTGACCAACGATGGCGATAGCGTCGCGCAGAACGGTGAGGTGGTCGATACTCTTCCGGCGAACTGGATCTACGACGCCGGTTCGACGACGATCGACGGCGCCGGTGCGGCCGATCCCACTATTGCTGGCCAAGACCTCACGTGGTCGTCACTACCGACCATTGACCCGACCGAGCACTTCACGATCGTCTACACCGCTCACCCCGACGCGAGCGCGACGTGGACCGCGCTGAACACGGGTTCGACGTACCACCACACGAACGCGGTAGGTGTGACGGTCGAGGATGCCACGACCGCTCCCGGCAACGACGACGGGACCTACGACGACTCCACGACCGCATGGGTTCCCATCGACCGTGCGGACGTCGTCATCGACAAGGTCCACGTCGGTAGCCCGACGGCGGGTTCTCCGTTCTCGTGGACGGTCACCGTGACCAACGATGGCCCCGACGAGGCCGTCGGCCCGTTCGACGTTGTCGACACGCTTCCTCCCGACGCGACCTACACCGGCTTTACGGGAACCGATTGGTCCTTCGTCTCGATCGTTGGCGATGAGATCACGTTCACCCACGCCGGACCCCTCGCCAATGGCGACGCCCTCCCGGTCCTCACGGTCAACGTGACCCTTCCCGCCGATCTCGCCGACGACACGAATTTCGACAATGCCGTGACCGTCTCCAACGCGACCTTCGACATCAACCTCGTGAACAACACCGATGACGACCTCGCCCAGACCGTCATCGTCGCCGATGTCGAGCTCGTCAAGACGTCCGTCGGAGCTCCCTTCATCGCTGGCGAAACGATCACATGGGATATCGACATCACCAACCACGGCCCCTCGATCGCCGCCGCGCCCTTCACCGTAACCGACACCCTCCCCGCGACCGTCGATTGGGACTCGGTCACCGCCATCGGGACGGGGTGGTCGTGCGACCCCGTGACCCTCGCGGGTGACCTCGTCTGCCACTGGTCGACCTCGGCTCTCGCGGTAGGCGGATCGGCACCAACGCTGACGGTGACGGCCCTCATCCTTTCCGGAACCACCGTCAACATCGACAACACCGCGATCGTCGATCACCCCACTCCCGATCCCGTCCCGGAAAACAACACCGATACGACGTCCGACGGGGTGGGCACGTCCGCCGACTTGTCGCTGGAGAAGACGACGGTCTCGATCGATATCCCCGCCGACGGCATCGGGCGATTCCGCATCGAGGTCGCGAACGCGGGCCCCTCCGATGCGATCAACGTCACGGTTGCGGATGTCCTTCCCGGTGGCCTCACCTACGCGGGCAACCTCACGATGGCGTCGGGCGACACGTGGACGTGTGTACCCGACGGTGGCGATCCGAGCCACGTGAACTGCAGCCTCGACTCCAACGGCGGCGTCCTCCCGCTCGACGGAACGAGTTGGTTCGAGTTCGACGTCCAGGCCGACGCAACGGTGACAGCGGCGGTCCTCAACTGGGCGACGATCAACTCCGACACCCCCGACCCGTACCCCCCGAACAACATCGACAACTCCGCGACCACACCCGTGCTGATCGTCAACAAGACGGCAGTCCCCACGACGATCGCGCGGGGATCGGAAATCACCTACACGATCAACGTCGAGAGCATGTCGTACGGAGCCACGGATCTCGTCAACCTGACCGACCCGATCCCCGCGAACCTTCAGGTGACAGATATCCTCATCGCCCCATCGACCGATCCCACCGTCCCGGACTGGCTGAGTTGCGCGCTTATTGGCATGGACCCGGACGGCTATGGCGGCTTCCTGACGTGTGTGCTCGGAGGCACGCTTGAGCGTGGACGGACCACTCCCGATATCACCCTGACCGCCACGGTCAACCCCCATACGACACCCGGCTCACTGCAGAACATCGCAACCGTCGAGTGGATGGACCCCCTCAATCTCGTTGCGGGCGTCTTCAGCGATGTCGACGACGCTACCGTCACCGTCACGCTCACGGCCCGGGAACTTGCGGCGACCGGCGCGTCCTCGCTCGGCCTCTGGCTAACCCTCGCGCTTGCCGCGGCGGCCGCAGGGTTATGGCTCTTATGGGCTTCCCGTCGCCTCCGTCGCCGTCACGAGGAAGCCTAGGAACCGTCGCCTTTCGTTCGCGAATGCGCTGGGCGAATCGAAACGACTCGACGTATCGTGAGCGGCATGAACGAGACACTCCCCACCGTGCCGTTCGGCACCACGGACCTCGCCATCAGCAGGGTCGGATTCGGCGCGTGGGCGATCGGTGGCAGCGGCTGGGCCGGCAGTTGGGGCTCCCAAGATGACGAATCCTCCATCCGCGCGATCGTCCACGCCTGCGAACAAGGGGTCAACTGGGTGGACACCGCGGCCGTCTATGGACTCGGCCACTCGGAAGAGGTCACGGGGAAAGCCCTCAAGGCGATCCCCGAAGCCGATCGTCCCTACGTCTTCACCAAGGGAGGCCTTCGATGGGACAACGCCAACCGTGAGGTTTTCGCGGAACGCGTCGGCGATCCAGCGTCGATCCGATACGAGGTCGAACAGTCCCTTCGCCGACTCGGCGTCGAGAGGATCGACCTCTACCAAATGCACTGGCCGGCGGAGGATGGCTACACACTCCAGGACTACTGGCCCGTTTTCGCCGAACTCGTCGATGCGGGAAAGGTCAGGGCGATCGGCCTGTCCAATCACACCGTGCCGCAACTCGAGGCGTGCGAGGCCATCCGCCACGTCGACTCCCTCCAGCCCCCCTTCAACATGCTGCGGCGGGGTTCCGCGGCGGACGTGATTCCGTGGTGCGCTTCGCACAGCACGGGAGTCATCGTCTACTCTCCGATGGCATCCGGAATGCTCACCGGGGCGTTTACGGTGGAGCGAGTCGCGTCTCTGGCAGAGGACGATTGGCGCCGTCGTTCCCGACACTTCACCAGCCCCACGCTCGAGAGGAATCTCGCGCTCGTCGACCGGTTACGCCCGCTTGCCAAGGCGCGCGGCACAACCCTCGGCGCGATCGCCGTTGCGTGGACGTTGTCCTTTCCCGGGGTCACCGGTGCCATCGTCGGGGCGAGAAGCCCCGAGCAAGTTGATGGCTGGGTTGCCGCGGCTACCCTTACACTGTCGAAGGACGAACTCGCATCGATCCGTCAAGCCTTGACGGACCTCGAGGCGGGCGATGGTCCTCTTGAGCCCGTGGCGTAACACGCCACGTCGCCGCACGCTTCGGTGTGCGGGCACAACCGGCGTCCTGCGGTGGGGCACCCCTCCCCCCCTCTTGCCCCCCGCAGGGCGCCGGTCTTTTTGGTGTCGCGGCGTTGGTCTATGGAAGGATGGTGACGTCGCTCAGCACAGGCGATGCGCCGGCCACGTCGCGCAGGTGGTGTGGCGGACGCGCAAGGACGCGCGTGCTCCCCCGAAATCGAGGCTTCCGTGCTGACCCCCTACCGCTCCATCCTTTCG
>CAZMCU010000002.1:5445-6651 GCA_964564915.1 uncultured Demequinaceae bacterium
TGCGCCGTCGCCCATGAACCGACGTGGGTCTTGGCCCTCTTCGCACCCCTGCTTCCCGCGACCGGTTCCATTTCCACCTATACCCGCGCCCGGTGGTCCCACACGGCCCGATCCGCCGACGAACTCAATACCGCGTTTTCCCTTGAGGCTTCTCTCGACGAGATCCTCTACATCGTCGGACCCGCCGCGACGACGATCCTCTGCACGCAGGTGGCGAGTTGGGCGGGAATCGCTTTCTCCACGTCAACCCTCGTCATCGGTGGATACGCCTTCATCGCGCTCCGCGACACCGAACCCCCCGTCGAATTGCGCATGCGACACGGTGCTCCGGTCCCGCGTCGTCGCCTTCGCCCCCCGCGACTCGGGTCACATCTACTCATCTCCGTGCCGGCTGTTCTCATCACCGGTGCGATCTTCACCGCCCAAGGCGCGCTCTTCGCATCGACGGACGCCGCAACCGTCGCCTTCGCGGACGAGGCAGGCGTCAAGGCGCTCTCCGGCCCCGTCCTGGCCGTCTTCGCCCTCGGTTCTCTGCTCGGCGGTGTCGCCTACGGCTCCCGTGTCTGGCGGCGAAGCCTCGCCTCTCGACTCGCGTGGGGTATCACGTTGACGGGGGTGGGCGTCTCGACCTTCGGCCTCGCGCCCAACCTTGGCGTCCTCGCGTTGGCGATGTTCCTGACGGGATTCGTCGTCGCCCCAACCATGGCGGTTGGGGACGGCCTCGTTCAAGCGCTCGTACCCCGGAATCGGCTCACGGAAGGAATGGCGTGGACCCGGGTGGGAATCGACCTGGGAATCGGTGTGGGGGCCACCCTTTCCGGCTACCTCATCGAGAAACACGGCGCCAGCGGGGGATTTGCCGTCGCGACGACCGCCGGGCTATTTTCGGCTGCCGTTGCCCTTCTCAGTTGGCGTTACCTCAATTCGCGTCGCCGATACGAGGAAACGTTCGAGGTTGAGCACTCGCCGGGCACAATGGCCTAGTGAACGCCCCCGACCTCGCGATTCGCGACGCAACCCTCACCGACGCGATCGCCGTCGCCGCCCTCTACAACCACTACATCGCGACGTCGACATCGACGTTTGAGGTGGAGCCTGTCGACACCGACACGATGGCGAGTCGCATGCGTGATCTGTTCGACGGAGGGTACCCGTACCTCGTCGCGGAGAAGAGCGGGGTCGTCGTCGGCTACGCCTACGCCGCGC
>CAZMCU010000002.1:6751-68225 GCA_964564915.1 uncultured Demequinaceae bacterium
CCGTACCTCGTCGCGGAGAAGAGCGGGGTCGTCGTCGGCTACGCCTACGCCGCGCGCTACCGACCGCGAGCCGCATACGCCCACACCGTAGAGACCTCCGTCTACGTTGCCACGGACACGGTCTCCAGCGGTGTCGGAACCGCGCTCTACACCGCGCTCTTCGAACGGCTCCAGGACTTCCCCCTACACGCCGCACTCGCCCTCATCGCTCTTCCGAATCCCGGAAGCGTCGCCCTACATGAAGGATTCGGCTTCACGCGGGTCGGACTTCTCCCCGAAGTCGGTCGGAAATTCAACCGCTGGATCGACGTGGGCTACTGGCACCGTCGGCTTCCATAGACGCCCGAAGGACGCTTTCTCCGGGTCCGTTGTGCCTCTCGGTGGTGGTGCGGTTACCCCCCAGAAGCCCGAGACGGTCACCTGGGGCGGTTTCTCCAGCCCTATCGTCAAGTGATAGGGAGAATCGCCTCCGAAACCTCCACAACGCCCTCAAGCCCGCGCGCGTGCATCGGTCAGCGCCCGCGAACCACCTTGGTCGCCGCCATCATGTTTTTCAGTGACGCGATCGTTTCCTCGTAGCCACGCGTCTTGAGTCCACAATCGGGATTCACCCACAACTGATTCGCCGGGATCGATGCTCGCGCTTCCATGAGAAGATCGGCGATCTCCTGGGTCGACGGCACGCGAGGCGAGTGGATATCCCATACCCCGGGGCCGATCCCCCGCTCGAATCCGTGCTCCTTGATCGCGGGCAACACCTCCATCCGTGAGCGCGCCGCTTCGATCGACGTCACGTCCGCCCCCAAGCCATCGATCGCGTCGATGATCTCTCCGAATTCCGAGTAGCAGAGGTGAGTGTGGATCTGTGTATCGTCCCGAACTCCCGAGGTTGCCAATCGGAAAGACCCGACCGACCATTCGAGGTACGCGGCCTGGTCCGCCTTCTTCAGCGGAAGGAGTTCCCGTAACGCCGGTTCATCGACCTGGATGATGCCAATCCCCGCCGCTTCGAGGTCGGCGATTTCCTGGCGGAGGGCGAGGCCAACTTGCCTCGCGGTGTCTCCGAGAGGCTGATCGTCGCGCACGAACGACCAGGCGAGGATCGTCACCGGGCCGGTCAGCATGCCTTTGACGGGCTTCTCGCTCAGGGACTGCGCATAGGTCGCCCACATGACGGTCATGGGGTCGGGACGCGACACGTCACCCCACAGGATCGACGGACGCGTGCATCGAGATCCGTACGACTGGACCCAGCCGTTCCGCGTCACGGCAAATCCCGCGAGCAATTCCGCAAAGTACTGGACCATGTCGTTGCGCTCCGCCTCGCCGTGAACAAGAACGTCGAGACCCAACTCCTCCTGAAGCGCGATGACGGACGAGATCTCGTTCTTCATCGCCGCCTGGTATCCCGCGTCATCGAGCTCCCCCGCGACCCACAACGCACGCGCCTTGCGGATCTCCGGCGTTTGCGGGAACGATCCGATGGTCGTCGTGGCAAGGGGAGGAAGCTCGAAGCGGGCCGCCTGTTTGGCTTCGCGAGCCGCGTAGTCGCTCGTGCGGTCGAAGTCGGAGGACACGACGGCCTTGAGAGCCTTCCTGACCGCGGGGACGTGCGTACCGGGGTGTGCGGCTCGCGCGGCTCGCGCGGCCCGCGCCGCTGAGAGTTCATCGGCCACCGCGTCGATTCCCTCGACACGAGCCTGGGCAAGGGTCGCGATCTCCTGGACCTTCTCGTCGGCGAAAGCGAGCCACGGAAGAATGTCGCCCAACTGATCCTCGCCCTCAAGGCTGTGAGGAACATGGAAAAGCGAGGTCGAGGTCGAAACGGAGACCGTACCGCCGAGCTTTTCGCAGGCCGCAGCCTTGGCGAGGGCGGCGTCGAGATCGGTTCGCCAGATGTTGTGCCCATCGACGACTCCCGCCACGACGACGGTGCCGTTTAAGTCGACTCCCGAGGGGACCGAACCGCGCACCAGATCGAGGCCGATCGCTTCGACCGGGGTTTCCGCGAGGACGGGAAGGGCATCGTCGAGGGAGGCGTACGGTGCGGCGACAAAGATGGCAGGACGCTCGGTCGCGCTCGTAAGCGTGGTGTACGCCGAACGGACCGCTTCCAGAACCTCATCGCGGGGCACGTCGAGATCCGCGACGAGCGCGGGCTCGTCGATCTGAACCCATTCGGCACCCGCCGCCTGGAAAGCCGCGAGAAGCTCGACATACACGGGCAGAAGGTCGGCAAGTCGGACAAGCGGACGAAACGCCGGAGCCGCCTCCTCCGTGGACTTCGCGAGCAGAAGGAAAGTTACCGGCCCCGTGATCACCGGACGAGTCAGGAAACCCGCGGCCTTCGCCTCGAGGAACTCATCGACCCAACGTGTGGACGACAGAGAAAACACCGTGCGAGGACCGATCTCCGGAACCAGATAGTGGTAGTTGGAGTCGAACCACTTCGTCATCTCCAGAGGAGCCTTCTCTCCCTCGCCCCTGGCGATCGTGCTGTAGCCCGTGAGGTTGACAGAGCCCTTGTCGTCGCGCAGGTCGGAGAAGCGTTCCGGAATGGCCCCGACGGTGACCGAAGCGTCGAGCATGTGGTCGTAGAACGAGAAGGTGGAGGGGATCGAGGAGTCGCCTTGCCCCAACCCGAGCGAAGCCAGTCGCTCAAGGTTCGCTGCCCGCAGGTCCCGAGCGGCGGACTCGAGATCGGCCTCCGAAATCGCGCCTTTCCAGAAGGATTCCAGCGCCTTCTTCAACTCGCGGTTTCGCCCGATGCGGGGGTATCCAAGGATGGTGCCGCCAGGAAAGGCGGGGGCAGTCGTCTGATCGCTCATGTTCCCTCAAGGTCTGGGGGTGCGCGGCGGGCTCGCCTATGCGCGTGGCCGACGCCGTCGCGGCGCCGATGACGCCCCCCATGCTACCCGACGGCGACGGCGTCTCCCATGCGAGACTGGATTCATGAAGGAGACAAGCCAGCGCTCGGTAACACTGAGTCGGGAGTCCAGGGGTGCCTACGTCGCGACAAACGAGCGCGGCGGAACCCTTCGCTTTGGCCCGGGCGTCGACGATGGATTCAGTCCTGTTGAGTTGCTCCTGGCCGCCCTCGCCGGATGCTCGGGGATCGACCTCGACTACATGACGACGCGGAGGGCCGAGCCCCTTCGATTCGATGCGACCTCGGAAGCGACCTACGAGAAGGGGGAAGATGGAAACCTCCTCCACGACTTCGTCATTACCTTCCACCTGGAGTTCCCCGAAGGTGAGGACGGGGACCGGGCGCGAGCGCGCATCGAACCCGCACTCAAGACCACCCGGGAGAAGACGTGCACGGTCAGCCGCACCCTTGAGGCCGGTGCACGAGTGGAACTTCGGAACGACTAAGGGCACGTCCCCCGGCTACCGCCGCAAATCGAGAGCCGCGGCCAATTCCAGCGGGGCCTGATAGCGGTTGAACGTGTAAATGTGAACACCGGGGGCTCCGCCGTCAAGTACCGCGCGCGCGAGGCGAGCCGCGCTAGCGACCCCGGCGGCGTGTGCGGCGTCCGCACCGTTCTCCTCAGCCGAAGTTACCAACTCGAGCAGGGAACCGGGAACGGTCACCCCGGTCAATTCTTGAACCCGCGCGGCCCGCTCCGGATCCACCAGGGGGATAATCCCCGGAATGATCGGAAGCGAAATTCCCGCGGCTCGCGCGTCCTCCGCGAGAACGAGATACTGCTCAGGCTCATAGAAGATCTGGGTGATCGCGAAGTCTGCGCCCGCCTCTTCCTTCGCCTGAAGGACCGCAAGTGCTTGCTCTCGCGACTCGGGGACGGCATACGCGGCGGGGAAGGCCGCAACCCCAATGGTGAGCGCGTCGCGTGAAAGGCCATGCGCCTCGGCGATCTCGCGGATGAAAGCCACCAGTTGAGAAGCGTAGAGAAAGCCGTCCGGGTGGGGCCGCCAATCGGGATCACCGGCGGGGGGGTCTCCTCGAATGGCCAGAAAGTCCCGCACACCTTCGGCCAGGAACTCCTCGACGACCTGGGTGACCTCGGCTCGTGAGGCTCCGACGCAGGTTAAGTGGGCGAGCGGTTGGATCGCGTGGGTCTCCGCCAAGTGCCGAACCACATCCTTGCTGACGGTCCGCGTCGATCCGGATGCCCCGTAGGTGACGGAGGCGAAGTCCGGCCGCGTTTCGGCGAGTCGCGCAAGTGTGGCCCAGAGGGCGTCCCGACCCTTCTGCGTCTTGGGGGGGAACACCTCGAAGGACAGCGTCGGTCGGGGCGCCGCAAGAAGGTCGTGGATGCTCATCTTGGGAGCCAACGTTATCGGGCCTTGGCCATCCGTCCAACTGGTGTCCCCGTGTTCGTACTACCTCCTGGTCCTCCTCCGCCTGAGACCCACCCTCGACAGTCCTCCCCTTTTCGCCGAGACTTGCCGCATGGCTGCTCACCCTTCTCCACCCGCCGAGCGGTGTTTCGGCACCGGCGATCCTCTCATGGAGCGCTATCACGACCTGGAGTGGGGGGTGCCGATGCACAACGACACCGGCCTCTTCGAACACCTCGCACTCGAGGGGTTCCAGTCCGGGCTTTCGTGGTCGGTGGTCTTGAGAAAGCGGGAGACGTTTCGCGCCGCATTCGCCCAATGGGACGCTCGACGGATAGCGCGATTCGGCGAACGCGACATCGCGAGACTGCTCGCCGATCCGGGAATCGTGCGCAACCGCAGGAAGATCGAAGCGACGATCACGAACGCCAAGGCGCTCGTGGCGCTATGGAAATCGGGTGGGACCCTCGATGAACTCCTGTGGTCCCACGCCCCCGCGCAAGCGCGCCCCGGCCGCCTTCGCACGTGGGCCGACGTTCCCACCGAGACTGCGGAATCCCGCGCGCTCGCCCAGGACCTCAAGGCGCGGGGGTTCGTGTTTGTCGGCCCGGTGACGATGTACGCGCTCATGCAGGCGTGCGGTCTCGTCGATTGCCACTTCGAGAACTGCCCCGTGCGGGCGACGAAGGCCCCCTCCTAGCACCACCCGAGACGATTGCGCTTCACCGCGTCCGCGATCAGCGTTTCGACGATGGGGCGATCACCGTCCACCCACGGCACGTCGCGCCATTCCCCCGGACCGAGCCACCGCACCCGGTCGTGATCCTCAAGCGGTTTCGGTTCACCCGCCGTGATGCGGGCAAACCACAGCCGTAGAACGAAAGCGCGATCGTCGATCGCTGGTGTGAGGGGCCACGCATGGCCGATGACGACACCACCCGCCGTCATCCCGAAGTCTTCGGGGCCAGGAACCTCGTCGCCGATCTCGATCTCGACGCCAAGTTCCTCGCGTATCTCCCGGCACAGGGCTTCCTGGGGGTCCTCTCCGGGTTCAACCTTGCCGCCGGGAAACTCCCACAACCCCGCAAGCGCGGGTGGGCTCGACCGACGAGCCGCGAGGAGCGAGCGTGGCGCGTCAAGATCGTCGACGATCGCCGCACCGACAACCAATCGACGAAGTGCAGACCGACCGTTGACCCCCTCGTCTACCCCTCGCATGGGTCGCCGATTAGTCGGCGATAGCCGCGTATTGTTCGGCGTTCAGGAGCTTCTTGTTCGGAGACGAGACCTTGACCTTGATGATCCAGCCCTCCCCGTACGCGTCCGAATTGAGAAGGTCGGGAGACTCCAGGACCGCCTGATTCACCTCGGATACCTCCCCGGTAACGGGCGAATACAGTTCCGAGACGGCCTTGGTCGACTCCAGTTCGCCGCACACTTCCCCTGCCGTCACCGCCTCTCCCGCGAGAGGAGCTTCGACATACACGATGTCACCGAGCGCGGCAGCCGCATACTCCGTGATGCCAACGGTCACGATCGAGCCGGCGACGGCCTCGCCCAACACCCACTCGTGCTCCTCGGTGTAGAGGAGGTCGTCGGGAATCCCCGCCATCCTGAGCTCCTTCCTTACGATGCCTTACCGCGAAACCTACCGCGACCGTTGGTAGAACGGTAGTGCGCAAACGGTCATGTCTTCTCGCCTTCCGCGAACGTCAACGGGAACGGTGGTACCGATAACGCGGAAACGCGGGTGAACGTACGCCATGGCGATCGGATGGCCGAAGGTGGGAGACGGAGCTCCTGAGGTGATCTCCCCCACCACTTCCTCACCATCGAGGACACGATGACCGGCTCGAGGAGAGCGACGACCCTCTCCGGACAAGCCGACGAGCAAACGCGCATTCTCCGGTGCCGATGCCGGGTTGGCTTCCCATTCCTGGACGCGAGACGCGGCGGCGACGAGGGCGGCATCGCCCACGAATTCGCCTCGTGGGTCATCCGGTGTTCCGAAATTCACGACCCTCCCGAGCCCAGCCTCGAACGGCGTCATCGACTCGGAGAGTTCATGACCGTAGAGGGGCATTCCCGCTTCGAGCCGAAGGGTGTCCCTAGCGGCGAGGCCGCACGGAACGATTCCCGCGTCGGCACCGCACCCCAGGGCGAGGTCCCACACCGCTTCCGCTATCCCTACGGGACAGAAGAACTCGAAGCCATCCTCCCCCGTGTAGCCGGTGCGGGCGACCACGACTGCGGTGTCGCATACCCGCGTCGGAGTGGACGCGTAGTACTTCAGGTGGAGCGCCTTCTCGGCTTCGTCCGATTCGAGCATCACCGACAGTACGTCCGGGGATCGCGGCCCCTGGACGGCGATGAGTGCCGTGTCGGCCGACTCGTCCCGAACCTCACAATCGAAGGCCGTGCATCGGTCGGTCAATTCGATGACGACGCGTGGTGCGTTGCTCGCGTTTGCGACAACGAGGAATCGCTCGGGAGCCTCTCGATACACCACGAGATCGTCGATCACACCACCATCCGCCCGACCGATCATGGTGTACTTGGCGCGACCAACCTCGACTCTGCTCATGCGCCCCACGAGGGCGAAGTCCAGCGCGTCCGGTGCACCCGGACCGGTCACGGCGATCTCTCCCATGTGGGTGAGGTCGAATAGCCCCGCGGTGTTTCGGACGGCTTGGTGTTCCGCGATGTCCGAGGAGTACCGGATCGGCATCAGCCACCCCGCGAATTCCGTCATGCTCGCGCCGTGCGCGAGGTGCCACGATTCCAGGGGCGAATGCATCGTCACCTTGTCACCTTGTCGCCTTACTAGTCGCCCAGACGATCGGCGGAGTGCTGTCCATCGCCCTCGTCGTCTGGGGAGGAGAATTCGCTGTCGAAATCGTCATCGGCGGTGATCTCGAACTCGTCCGTTGGGGGGCACACGAAGACGAGGTTGCGGTCACCATAGGCGTTGTCGATGCGTCGTACGGGTGGCCAGTACTTGTCGACTCTAAGGCGGGGAACCGGGAAGGCGGCCTGGTCACGCGAGTAGGCCTGCGTCCACTCGTCCGTCGCGACCATGGCGGCGGTGTGGGGTGATTGCCGTAGGGGCGAATCCTCGACGGCGATCTCCCCCCGCTCGATAGCGGCGATCTCTTCGCGAATGGTAATCATCGCCTCGATGAATCGGTCGAGCTCGCCCAGACTCTCGCTCTCGGTCGGCTCCACCATCAGGGTGCCCGATACCGGGAATGACATCGTCGGCGCATGGAAGCCGAAGTCGATCAAGCGTTTCGCCACGTCCTCGGCTGTGACTCCCGTTGCCTCGGTCACCGGCCTGATGTCAAGGATGCATTCGTGCGCGACGAGACCGTTAGGCCCTCGGTAGAGAACGGGGAAATGCTCCTCGAGCCGGGAAGCGAGGTAGTTCGCGGCAAGGATGGCCATCTCGCTTGCCTGACGCAGTCCGGACGAGCCGAGAAGCGCGATGTACGCCCACGAGATCGGCAGGATTCCCGCTGAACCGAAGGGGGCGGCACTCACGGGTGCCCCCGCCCGAGCCAACTCATCCGGTCGCTGAATGGTCTGACGGAGTCCCGGGAGGAAGGGAATGAGGTGCTCGGCGACCGCGACGGGCCCGACGCCTGGACCGCCACCACCGTGGGGAATCGCGAAGGTCTTATGAAGATTGATGTGCGAGACGTCTCCACCAAAGTGCCCCGGCTTGGCTAACCCGATCAGCGCGTTCAGGTTGGCGCCATCGATATAGACCTGGGCCCCCGCCCGGTGCACGAGGTCGCATACCTCTTCGATTTCCTCCTCGAACACACCATGGGTTGAGGGGTAGGTCACCATGATCGCGCTAACGCGACCGTCGTTCTTTTTCAACGTCGCACGGAGGTCCTTCAGATCGATCGCGCCGTTCGCCGTTGTCGCCACTTCGACGACCCGCATCCCCGCAAGACTCGCCGAAGCGGCATTCGTCCCGTGCGCCGACGACGGCAGAAGACACACGTCACGTTGAACCTCCCCTCGCGACCGGTGATATGCCTGAATCGCAAGTAGACCCGCGTACTCCCCTCTCGATCCGGCGTTCGGTTGCACCGACACGGCCGCGTACCCCGTGATCGTCGCCAACCAGTGCTCGAGCTCACTGATCATTTCGCGATAGCCCGCGGTCTGATCGCTCGGTGCGAAGGGGTGGATCCTCGCAAAACCGGGCCACGTGATCGGTGCCATCTCGACCGCGGCGTTGAGTTTCATCGTGCACGAGCCGAGGGGAATCATCGTGCGATCGAGCGCGAGATCGCGGTCGGCAAGCCGTCGAAGGTACCGCATGAGTTCGGTTTCCGAACGATAGCGGTGGAACGTTGGGTGGAAGAGGTACTCGGATTGACGCCGAAGGTGCCGAGGGATGGCGACACCGGGACTGGAGTGAATCGGCTGGGGTTCGGACGCGGTGACCGCGCCCACCAGTTGGCTGATGATCTCGGGGGTGGTGATCTCGTCGCACGCCATCGCCACCCGATCGTCGCCCATCCGACGAACGTTGATGCCCGCAGCGGCAGCCCTCGCGACCACCGACTCCGCTCCACCGGGGACGACCACCACAATCGTGTCGAAGAACGACTCATGCTCGACCGTGGCCCCCGCCTCCCGCAGAGCGTCGGCCAACGCCATGGCACTGCCGTGAACCCTTGTCGCGATCTCGCGCAGTCCCTCGGGTCCGTGGTGGACGGCGTACATCGCGGCGAGAACCGCAAGAAGGGCCTGCGAGGTGCAGATGTTGGAGGTCGCCCTCTCCCGGCGAATGTGCTGTTCCCGAGTCTGGAGGGTGAGCCGGAAGGCACGCTTTCCCGAGACGTCGACCGATACGCCGACCAGCCGACCGGGGAGGCTACGCTCGAGTCCCTCACGCACGGACATGTACGCGGCGTGGGGTCCACCAAAGAATAGTGGGACACCGAAACGTTGGGTTGAGCCAACGGCAATGTCGGCGCCGACTTCCCCGGGTGGCTTGATCATGCACAACGCCAAGGGATCGGCCGCGATCGTCACAAGGGCGCCAACCTTGTGGGCAGCCTTGACGAGGCTCTCGACCTCTCTCACGACACCCGAAACGCCGGGCTGCTGGATTACGAGTCCGATGAGGTTCTTCGGCGCCTTCCAACCGGTGTCGAGCGCCTCAACCTCCAAGCGAAGACCTAAAACCTGAGCCTGGGCCGACACCACCTCGATCGTCTGGGGCAGGCACTCAGCGTCGAGAACGACGATTCCGTTGTCAACGTTCTTCGTGACCCGTCGCATCAGAAGCACGGCCTCGGTTACGGCTGTCGCCTCGTCGAGGAGGGAGGCTCCCGCAACGGGAAGGGCGGTGAGATCGGCAATCATCGTCTGGAACACCAGGAGCGCTTCGAGGCGCCCCTGGGAGATCTCTGGCTGATAGGGGGTGTACGCCGTGTACCACGCCGGGTTCTCCAGGATGTTGCGGCGGAGGACGTGCGGGGTAATGGTGTCGGAGTACCCCTGTCCGATCATCTGAACCCTGCCGTTGTTCCTTGCGGCAAACCGACGAAGCCGATCGAGCACCTCGTACTCCGTCATGGGGGCCGGAAGATCGAGGGGAACGTCCTCAAGAATCTTGGCGGGGACCGCCGCCTCCACGAGCTCCGCGAGAGAGTCCCGGCCAACGGCATCCAACATCCTGTGCACGTCCGACGCCCTTGGCCCGACGTGCCGCTCCGCGAATGAGGTCACCGCACCATTGTGTCGCAAAGATGGCCGACGCGGCGCGGGATTCCCGCGCCGCGTCACCAGAAACCGAAACTAGGCGGACTCATCCTCAATTGGGGCATCAGCTGCGTTCTTCTTGATCGACTCGATCGCACTGATCGCAGAAGCCTTCGCAACGTACTGCTCGCTCGAGGCGAGCACCTGGCCGTTGGAGGCAACGATGTTGAACCAGAACTGGCCCGACTTCTCGCTCTTCTTGATGACGAACTTCACGGCGATTCCTTCTCTCTAGGGGTACTTCGATCGTAACCGTCGTTCACTCCTACCACCATAACTCTGGTCCTTTTGGGCCCCGTACTCTTGTGCCATGAGCGATTACCCCTCCTCGACCACCACACTCCGACCCGTGAGGACGGTTCGATTCAGCCTAGGAATGACCATCCTCGGGTCCGCTATCGGGGGGATCCTCGCGGGCTTCTTGCTGGACTTTGCCCTTGTTACCGGTCAGAACTTCGACGAGCTTACGCCGACGGTCTCGATCATCGAGGGGGCTCTCGTCGTTTGGGGTGCATCGATTCTCGTCTTCCTCATTCTCGGACCGGTGTTGGGATGGGGACTGGGTTTCGTGTTGAGGGCCACGACCAATCACAACCTTCACATCCTGGCCTTCGCGGCCCTCGGAGTGATGGTCGGCTTTGGCGTCGGTGAGTACCTTGGCCGTCTCGATGGCGTCTCCGGTCTCGGAACGATCGCCGCACCCGCGGTGGGTATTGGTGCCGCGCTCGGTCGCTGGGCGATCTCGAACCACGCGAAGACGTGAGCACAACGATGGCCTCCCGCACCGGCCCGGCCTCGACACCTGGAGGCTTCGACGCTAGCGTCGGGGATGCGACCCTTCCCACTCAATCGCGTCGGTTGGGTAGGTTCAGGGTAAGACTCGACCCGCGTTTGACGACGGGAGGTTCCTCGTGAAGGTTGTCGTCCAAGTGCCGTGCCTGAATGAAGAAGCCACCTTGCATCTCGTCCTGGAATCGATCCCCAAGAAGATCTCCGGAGTCGACTCGATTGAGATTCTTGTCATCGACGACGGTTCATCGGACGGGACGGTCGAGGTAGCGAAGGCCCACGGGGTCCAGCACATCGTGCGGCACACCCGAACCCAGGGTCTCGCCCGCTCGTTCCGCGATGGGGTGGAATATGCCCTTTCCCACGGAGCCGACATCGTCGTCAACACGGATGGGGATAACCAGTATCCGAGCGAACGGATCGGAGACCTGGTCCAACCCATCATCCGCGGAGAAGCCGACATCGTCATCGGAGATCGTCAAACCCAGAAGATCCGGCACTTCTCGCCGTTCAAGCGGCTCATGCAACGTTTCGGATCGTGGGTCGTCAATCGCGCCGCTGGCACCCGACTACCGGATGCCGCTTCGGGTTTTCGCGCGTACTCGCGCTACTCGCTGTATCGCCTCAACATCGTCACGACCTTCTCGTACTGCATGGAGACGATCATTCAAGCCGGGAACAAGCGCCTGGCCATCTCCTCCATTCCCATCGACACCAATCCCAAGACTCGCGAGTCGCGGCTGTTCTCCAACATGTTTCAGCACATGTCCAAGTCGGGTCAGGCCATCCTGCGGTCGTACATCATGTACAAACCATGGTCGGTCTTCGCGACGCTAACCGGCCTGCTCGCGGCCATCGGCCTCACCCCCTTTGTACGATTCGTTGTTTTGCGGCTCATGGGTGACGAGGGTAACCACCTTCAATCGTTGATCTTCGGTGTCGCCTTACTGATTGCGTCCCTTCTCGCGCTCGCGCTCGGCGTCCTATCCGATCTTCAAAAAACCAATCGAGTTCTCCAAGAAGAGGCGCTGGAGCGAATCAAGCGGCTCCAGTACGAGCGGTGAACCCCTCCGACCCCGTCATTCTCGGGTGGGGCACGTATGACCGCACCCGGCACCCGCGGGTAGGAATCCTTCTCGACGGGATGGCCCAAGCCGGGGCGTCGGTCTCCGAGGTGAACGCACCCGATCGCACCTCCACGGCCCAACGCGTGGCCTACGCGCGCCATCCGTGGCGCGCGACGGGGCGCGTCTGGTCCCAGGCGAAAACGTGGCGGCGCCTCGCGAGGGACGCGCGTCGATTCAGAAAGAGGCATTCCATCGATGCGATGCTCGTCGGTTACCTGGGGCACTTCGACGTCATCGCTGCGCGCCTCCGCTTCCCGCGAACGACGATCGTGCTCGACCACTTGGTATTTGCGGAAGACACCGCTTCCGACCGTGGGATTGGCGGGCGATTCACGGCGTGGGCCCTTCGACGGCTCGACCGGCTTGCCCTCCGTAGTGCCACCCTCATCCTCCTCGACACCGACGAGCACCGCCACCTCGTCCCGCGACGCATGCGAGCCAAGACCCTGGTGATTCCCGTTGGAGCACCCGACATGTGGTTCTCCGCCGGGGTCGCGCGACTATCTGCCCCCGGTCAGGGCCCCGCGCACCCGCTCCGTGTCGTGTTCTACGGGCTCTTCACCCCCCTTCAAGGCACCCCCACGATTGCCTCGGCTCTCACGCTCCTGTGGGAACGCGGAGTCAGGGTTGAGGCGACGATCATCGGCACGGGCCAGGACGAAGACGCGGCACAGGCGGCACTCGGTACGACCCCGGTCCTGTGGCACCGCTGGATCCAACCCGACGACCTTCCCTCGCTCGTCGCCTCGCACGACGTCTGCTTGGGAATCTTCGGAACATCGGCCAAGGCCTCCAGGGTTGTTCCGAATAAGGTGTACCAAGGGCTCGCAGCGGGATGTGCCGTGATCACGTCCGACACGGAGTGCCAGCGCACGGTGCTCCAGGACTCCGTCGTCTACGTCCCGCCGGGAGACGCCTCCGCACTCGCGGATGCCATCGCCGCCCTTTCCGAGGACCGGGACCGGCTCGCTTCGATCGCGGCTCGGGGAACCGCGTTCGCTCGTGAGCACTTCACGCCCATCGTCCTGGGAGAGGTCCTGTGCGACCGGATCCGGGAGATCGGGCGGTGAGACGCCTCTTCGCGCTCGCGCGCAATCCCGTCGTTCGACTCCTCTTCTTGCTGGCCGCCGTCGGGCTCGCCGCATGGGCCATCGCTCGGGACTGGGCCTCCGTCACCGCGGCGCTCGATCGTATGGATGCTCGGCTGGTCTGCCTCGCCGTAGCCCTGTCGTTTGTCTATGTCGCCGCGTCGATGCAGTCCTGGCGTTCGGTCATGGCCGACGTTGGTTCTCCGCTCAACCTTCGTTCCTCCGCCGACGTCTTTCTCGTCAGCCAAATGGGTAAATACGTTCCCGGTGGGGTGTGGAACGTCGTCGCGGGTGCGGAACTCGCGCGGGACCGCGGCGTCTCACGCGCCCGCGCCGCGGGAGCCCTTGCCATGACGATGCTCGTTTCCGTTGTCGTCGGGATTGCCATCGTGGGTGTCGGAGCCACCTTCGCTCCGCACGGCCTACCCGGATGGGTTCGCCTGGGGGGCCTTGCCACACCGGTTGCCCTCTACTTCCTTACGCCTCAAGCGCTGACACGCGCCCTCACCTTCCTCCTTCGACTGGTCAAGCGGCCGGGAGCAGCGGAGCACTTTTCGACTCGTGGGGTGACGATGGCATCGTTATGGTCGGCCATCGCCTGGGTGATGGCTGGACTGCAAGTGTGGGTGCTCGGGGTCGGTCTTGGCCTCGACGCGACGCTTGGGACGTTGACCGTTGCGATTGCGGGATTCGCGGCGGCGTGGCTCGTCGGGCTGGCGATCCTCTTCCTCCCAGCGGGGGTGGGTGCACGCGAACTCGTGCTGTTCCCGGTTTTCGCTCATTACCTCGATCAGCCCACGATCGTTGTCCTCGTGATCGCCTCTCGCGTGCTCTTCACGATCGCGGACGCGGTAAGCGCCGCGATTCCCCTCCTCGCGCGGCGGCGCACGAGGCTCCAGGACTAGCGCCCCAAACGGGCGTAGCGCTCCTCGGCCTCGGCCTTCTGCGCCCGCCACCATGGTTCGTGACCGCGATACCAGGCCACGGTGTCAGCGAGGCCACTAGCGAAATCCGGGAATCGTGGTTCCCAGCCGAGCTCGTTCCGCAGCAGAGAAGCATCGATCGCGTACCGCAGGTCATGTCCCGGCCGATCGGCAACATGGTCGTACGCATCCCGGGGTTGACCCATCGCCTCAAGAATCATCTCGATGACGGTCTTGTTGTTGAGTTCCCCATCGGCGCCGATGAGGTAGGTCTCGCCGATTCGGCCCTTCTCGATGATCGTCCAGACCGCGGAGTTGTGGTCGTCGACGTGAATCCAGTCGCGGACGTTCAGTCCCGCCCCGTAGAGCTTGGGTCGCACCCCGTCGATGATGTTGGTGATCTGCCGTGGGATGAATTTCTCGACGTGCTGAAGGGGGCCGTAGTTGTTCGAACAGTTCGAGATGGTTGCTTGGACCCCGAACGACCGCACCCACGCCCGCACGAGGAGATCGGATCCCGCTTTGGTCGCGGAGTAGGGGCTCGACGGGTTATACGGTGTCGTCGGAGTGAACTTGGCGGGGTCATCGAGTTCGAGATCCCCGTAGACCTCGTCGGTCGAAATGTGGTGGAACCGGGTGCCGTGCCTCCGGACCGCTTCGAGAAGCGTAAAGGTCCCAACGAGGTTGGTGTGAATGAAGGGAGAGGGATCGTCCAAGGAGTTGTCGTTGTGGGACTCCGCGGCGAAGTGAACCACGATGTCAGCGTCGCGAACCAATTCGTCGACGATGTCGGGGTTGGCGATATCCCCCTGAACCAAACCCACCCGATCGTCTGACGGCAAGGAATCCGCATGTCCCGCGTAAGTCAACGCATCCACGACGGTCACGATCGCGTCGGGCTTGGACTCCAGTGTGAAGCGAACGAAGTTGGATCCAATGAACCCGGCCCCGCCGGTCACGAGCACCTTCATAGCGTCCTCCTAAAGTCCCTCACGAGCCCATGCGTGGGTAGCAATCCGGACGACGCGGCTTCGGCGAGACTCGGTGCGGCCGCATCTTTCTCCGACAGCTCGGGAACGATGGGGGAACCGTCCCGGCTATTCGATGGCCACTCGATTCCCAGAGCGGGATCGAGGGGATGGATCCCATGCTCGCGCTCGGGCGCGTACGGGGTAGAACACAAGTAGATGACGGTCGAGCCATCGGCGAGCGCCATGAAGGCGTGCCCCAGCCCCTCGCTGAGATACACGGCGCGTCGGGTCTCGTCGTCGAGAAGCACCGAGTCCCACTGCCCGAACGTTGGCGAGCCCACCCGAATGTCGACGACGACATCCAGGACCGCCCCCTTGGCGCACGTCACGTATTTCGCCTGCCCGGGAGGCACATCGGCGAAATGGATGCCCCGCACGACACCAGCGGCGGACACGGACAGATTCGCCTGACCGAGGCTCAAGGAGTGCCCAACGGTTTGCCCGAAGAGCGACTCTTTGAACCACTCCAAGAAGACGCCTCGGGGGTCACCCAACTGCCGGGGCGTGATCTCCCACGCCCCGTCGATTCCTAGCGCGCGGTAATCCACGTCACCTCCCAGGCAGTCCAGACTACCGGTCCCTCTCAAGCACTACGCTTGCGTACGTGCGAATCAATGAGACGACATGGCATGTGACCGGGGCCTACGGAATGCTCGGGTCGGACCTGGTCGGAGTTCTGCGCGCGAAGGGTGCGAAGGTCGCAGAATCCGACCGCGACACCTTGGACATCTCGGACGCCGAAGCGGTGTCCGAGAAGGTCGCGGGAGCCGACATCGTGGTGAACTGCGCCGCGTATACCGCGGTCGACGCCGCCGAGGCCGAGGAGGATTTGGCCCTTGTCGTCAACGGAAACGGACCGGGTGTCCTCGCGCGCGAGTGTGCGAAGGCCGGCACGCGCCTGATCCACGTCTCCACCGATTACGTCTTCTCCGGCGTGGCAAGCGAGCCCTATTCGGAAGACTCCGCACTCGACCCCCGCAGCGCCTACGGCCGCACGAAGGCCGAAGGGGAGCGAGAAGTTCTCGCGTCGAAGGCGGATGCCCTCATCGTGAGGACCGCGGCTCTCTACGGCGCGCGGGGAACGTGCTTCCCCCGGACCATCGCGAAGGCCGGGCGCGAGCGCGGATCTCTCCGGGTTGTCGATGACCAAATCACCCAACCGACATGGACGAAGGACCTCGCCGACCTGATCCTTCGCCTCGTCGAGGCGGACGCTCCGACCGGGATCTACCACGGAACATCGTCCGATCAGACGTCATGGTTCGGTTTCGCGAAGGAAATCGTGAGGACCGTCGGCCTCGGTGACATCGTGTCACCCTGCGCCACGTCCGACTTTCCCCGTCCCGCCACCCGACCCGCGTATTCCGTCCTCAAACACGACACCCTCGTGGCCGCCGGGGTCGAGCCGATCGGGAACTGGCTCGATCGTTGGCACGTCGCCGCTCCGACCGTCCTCGCCGGGCTCACGTAACAACCCGCTGGTCGCTTCGTTCTCTGATCGACGTCTACTGGTCGAGCAAGCGGAGCAGGTACTGCCCGTAGCCCGACTTGGCGAGCTTGCCCGCCCGGTCACGCAACTCGTCGTCCGTCAGGAAACCCCTGCGCCACGACACTTCCTCCGGCGAACCGATGCTCAGTCCCTGCCGGTGCTCGACGGTCTGGACAAATTGCGCGGCGTCAATGAGGGAATCGAAGGTTCCGGTGTCGAGCCACGCCGTACCCCGCGGAAGAACCTCGACCCGCAACTTTCCACGTTCGAGGTAGTGACGATTGACATCGGTGATCTCGTACTCACCCCGAGCGGACGGTTGAAGGTCCCGCGCAATTTGAAGTACCTCGTTGTCATAGAAATACAAGCCCGGAACCGCAAAGTTCGACCGCGGCTTCGTCGGCTTCTCCTCAAGCGAGAGTGCCGTACCCGATTCGTCGAACTCCACCACCCCGTAGGACGTGGGGTCCGCGACCCGGTAGGCGAAGACCGCGGCCCCGTCGATGGTCGAGAAGCGGTCGAGCGTTTGTCCCAACCCGGGGCCATAGAAGATGTTGTCCCCCAGAACGAGAGCGGCCGCCTCCTCACCGACGAACTCGGCTCCGACCGTGAACGCCTGCGCGAGTCCCTTCGGCTCCGGCTGGACCGCATATGAAATCGAGATCCCGAATTGCGAACCGTCCCGTAGAAGCCTCTGAAACTGCTCCGCTTCGTGAGGCGTCGTGATCACCAGAACGTCCCGTATCCCCGCGAGGATGAGGGTCGAAAGCGGGTAGTAGATCATCGGCTTGTCGTACACCGGAACCAACTGCTTGCTGACACCCATCGTGATGGGGTGAAGCCGTGTGCCGGAACCGCCGGCCAGGATGATGCCTCGCATCCGGCTAGTCTGCCCTAGCACGGCGGGCGGCCGCTACTTCCGATCTCTCGCGGAGTCGCAACCCGAGTCCGAGCGCGGCGCGTAGCGGTGCCTGATACCAGTGGGGGTACACCAGCGAGACGTAGCGAGTGGCGGACTCGTGGTGGGCACGGATCATGGGAGCCGGATCGGCGCGCCACGTGTGGCCCCCAAGGTGAGTGACAATGGCCTCCGGCACCCACCGACATCGGAAGCCTCGCTGACCCAATCGTCGGCATAGGTCGACATCCTCCATGAACATGAAGAAGCCTTCGTCGAACCCGCCGACGGCTTCGAAAGCCTCCCGACGCACCACCAGGCACGACCCCGACAACCACCCCACGTCCTTCGCTCCCTCGTTGGGGTCGATCGCCGTTCGATATCGCGTGCTCCACGGGTTGCCCGACCATACGCGACCGAAGATCGCGTGCCCCGCCCCGAGCCACAAGGAGGGAAGCGGCCGAGCCGAGGGGTACACCTGCCCGTCGGGTTCAAGAATCCGGGGACCGACGGCGGCGATCATGGGATCCTCGTCGCCCGCGCGGACTAGGGCGAGGAGCGAACCGTGATCGAATTCAATATCCGCGTTGCACACCGCGATCCAGGGTGCCGAACCCCGCCGCACCCCGGCGTTCGCGGCGGCCCCATATCCGAGATTCTGAGGCATCTGGTGAAATCGCACCTTTCGCTCGCGTGCGACCTCCCTGGCCGTACGCTCGGGTGACGCGGAATCGACGACGATCACCGAGGCGATGGCCCCCGCCCCCGGGACCGAGTCGAGGAAGGTACCGAGGGTCGAACCCGGGTTGTACGTCACCACAACGACGTCAAGGGGAGGGACGACGCTCGTCGACGGGGTCACAATTCCCCAGCCTAACGGGAGCATCCCTCAGCGCGGTTATGGGGTGGTGCGCGAGGGGGGACTTGAACCCCCACGCCCTTGCGGGCACCGGCACCTGAAGCCGGCGCGTCTGCCATTCCGCCACTCGCGCGTGACGCAGAACTCTAGCACGGAAGCCCCTGCCGATACGATTTGACCTATGGGTGTACTCGACCGCTTTGAGCGAGGCGTTGAGAACGTGGTCAATACCGCGTTCGCGAAGACGTTTCGCGCGAGCGTCAAACCCGTCGAGCTGGTTTCCGCGCTCCGGAAGGAAGCGGATTCGAAGGCCGCCGCCGTCGATCACAACAGGACCGTTATCCCCAATCTCTACGACATTCGGTTGAGCGTTGCGGACTACAAAGCGGTTGTGGATTGGGGAGAAGACGCCCTTCGACAAGAGTTCGAGGATTCGCTCAAGGACCACGCCAACTTTCAGCGGTACGCCCTCGTCGGGGCCTTGAGCGTTCGCTTCCTCAAAGACGACACCCTGTCGACCGGGCGATTTGCCATCTCGTCTCGCTCCAGCAGGGGCGCGGCCGTCGCCGCGAGCCCGTCAACCCAAAACTCGCGTCATCCCTTGATCGATATCGACGGGCAGCGCTACCACCTCACGGGAGAGGTCACCATCGTCGGGCGGGGTAGCGAGGCGGACATCGTGGTGAATGACAGCGGGGTGAGTCGACAACACGTCAAGTTCGAGGTGACCGACTTCGGCACCATTCTGATCGACCTCGGCTCGACGAACGGCACCTTCGTCGAGGACCAGCGAATCAAGGAAGCCACGCTCCTCGACGGCAACGCCATCACGATCGGACGCACAACCATCATGTACTGGGATGGCCTACTGTCGGGGGGCGATGCCTGACATGGGGCAACTCTCGCTGACCCTGCTCCGGCTCGGATTCCTCGGCCTCCTGTGGGCCCTGGTGCTGTCCGCTGTCGCGGTTCTTCGCGCCGACGTATACGGAACGCGAATCGTCGCGCGGGGAAGGGGCCTATCCTCTCGGGCTCGCTCCGGCCCCCCCGCCACGGTCGTCGCCCCCTCTCGCGTGAGCACCAACGTCAAGGCCGGGTCGCGATCGAAGACCCCCCAAGAGGTTCCGTTACACCTCGCAGTCGTCGCGGGGGCGATGGAGGGAACGACGATTCCGTTGGCCGCCGCCCCCGTCACGATCGGTCGGGCTCCCACCTCGACACTCGTCATCGACGACGATTTCTGCTCCGCTCGCCACGCTCGCCTGTACCGTGATGGTGACGCGTGGTGGATCGAGGATCTTGGTTCGACCAACGGGACGTTCCTCGACGACGCCCGGTTGTACGACCCCGTCGAGGCAACGCCGGGCATGCGCATCCGCATTGGAGCGACCGAAATGGAGGTCAGGGCCTAGATGTTCCTTACCTTCAAGTACGCCGCCCGCTCCGACGTTGGGCTGCTCCGTACCACCAACCAAGACTCCGCGTACGCGGGTCCCCACCTCCTCATCGTCGCCGATGGGATGGGAGGAGCTGCGGGAGGCGACATCGCGTCCTCGATCGCCGTCGCCACCGTCGCTACGCTCGATGACGAAGCCGTGGGTCAGGACGACGCTCTCGATGCCCTCAAGGACGCGATCGCCCGCGCGCATACCGACATCGTGGCGCGCGCCCACAACGATCCCCAACTCAGCGGACTGGGAACGACGGTAACCGCCGTCCTCCGGGCGGGAAACACGATCGCGATGGCCCACATTGGGGATTCCCGCGCCTACCTGTTGCGTGACGGTGTTCTCGACCAGGTCACCACCGACCATTCGTTCGTGCAGCATCTCGTGGACACCGGTCGGTTGAGTGCCGCCGACGCGGAACACCATCCCAAGCGATCGATGCTCCTCCGTGTATTGGGGGATGTCGACGCCGACGTCCCCGTCGACATCTCGGTGCGAGAAACCCGCGCGGGGGATCGTTGGCTTCTCTGCACGGACGGCCTGAGCACCATCGTCAGCCGCCCCACCCTCGCGAAGATCCTCAAGAACGTCTCCGATCCCGACGAGTGCGCCGACCAACTGGTTTCCCTTGCCCTCGCTGGCGGGGCCCCCGACAACGTCACGTGCATCGTCGCCGACGTCGTCGACATCGAGAAGGCTCCCCGTTCGTCATCGGCTTCGTCCGCGTCTCCGGCGTCCCAAGTGGTTGGTTCGGCAGCCGTCACCACCGACACCCCGACCCCCAGCCCCGCGAGGAAGCGAACCTCCACCACCTCGGCGGCGAAAGCCGCCGCTCTGTCACCTGTGCCGGAGACGCCGCCCGAATCGGACGTGGAGTCCAAACCGTGGTTCCGCCGCGGCCAACTCCGACCCTGGATGGCCCCCGTCGTCGGCCTCTTTGTTCTTTTCTCCTTCAGCTTCGCCGGTTACGTCTGGACCCAGGGACAGTACTACGTCGGCGAGCACGACGGCTCGGTTGCGATTTTCCGGGGAATCCCACAAAACCTCGGCCCCATTCACCTTTCTTCCCTGGTCACGGACAACACCGGAATCGCACTCGACGAGCTCGCCCCGTTCGAACAGGATCGGATTCGGTCAACCATCCGTCGATCCTCCCTTGAGGCAGCCTGGGGAGTCGTTGATGGGCTGGGAGGGAGCGACTAGTGGCGACCGTCGCCGACGTGCGGGTGCTCAGCAGCCGCAGGGCGGAGGCGGTCCTTCTCGCTCTCGCGGTGGCCGTCACGGTGTCCGCCTATTGCCTCGTCGGCCTCGGCGCCACCGATCACCTCCCACCCGACGTCTACTGGTTCTCCGCGGGAAGTGTCGTCATAGCGATGGGCGCCCATATGGCCCTCCGCCGCTGGGCGTCCGCTGCCGATCCCGTGATTCTTCCGGCCGCCCTCACCCTCAACGGGCTGGGTCTTGCCATGATCTACCGGATCGACCTCGCGCGGGAGGGCACCGCGGACCCCACTCACTTCGCCTCGCGGCAACTTCTATGGACCGCGGTGGCCATCGCGCTCGCGATTCTGATCATCGTGGCCCTCAAGGACCATCGCCTGCTCCGGCGTTTCACGTATACGGCGATGGTGTGCGGCCTGGGCCTGTTGCTCCTTCCCTTGCTTCCCGGACTCGGCGTCGAACGCCGGGGTGCCCGTCTATGGATTCAAGTCGCGGGAAACTCTTTTCAACCCGCTGAACTCGGCAAGGTCGTCCTGGCGATCTTCATCGCGGGCTATCTCGTCACGAATCGCCACACCCTTGCCCTCGCCGGGCCCAAGTTTCTCGGCATCCGCTTCCCTCGGGCGCGCGACCTCGGTCCCCTCCTGCTGGCATGGACCGCGTCGCTCGCGGTGCTCATCTACCAGAAGGACCTGGGCACGTCCCTTCTGTTCTTCGGGTTGTTCGTCGCGATGCTCTACATCGCCACCGACCGGCTCAGTTGGGTCATTCTCGGGTGTGGGCTCTTCCTCGTTGGAGCGTTCGTTGCGGGACTCGTCTACTCGCACGTCGCGAGCCGCTACGACGTTTGGCTTCACGCCCTCGATCCGCAGATGTACGATTCCGGGGCCTCGGAACAGCTGGTCCGGGGGCTCTTCGGGATGGCAAGCGGTGGGCTCTTCGGCACGGGATTGGGCCAAGGGATGCCCGCCCAAGTCCCCTTCGCCGAGTCTGACTTCATCGTCGCCTCCCTGGGGGAGGAACTGGGACTTGCCGGACTCCTGGCGATTCTCACCCTCTTCCTCATCCTCGTTCAGCGCGCGCTCCGTACCGCGATCGGGGTACGAGACGGGTTCGGCAAGTTGCTCGCGTCAGGACTCGGATTCGCCATGGCTCTCCAGGCGTTCGTCGTCGTCGGTGGCGTGACCCGACTCATCCCCCTCACGGGATTGACCACCCCGTTCGTCGCCTATGGAGGCTCCTCCCTTCTTGCCAACTGGGTCATCATCGCGTTGCTTCTGAGGATCTCGGACGGGGCCCGACGCGCGGAGGTCACCTCGACATGAATCCGTCGATCCGTCGACTCTCCGTCCTCGCGGCGTGCATGTTCCTGATGCTCATGCTGGCGGCGACGTGGGTCCAGTTCGTCGATGCCGGTTCGCTCAACGCCGACCCTCGCAACCATCGCGCCCTCTACCGAGAATATGGAACCTTCCGAGGCCCCATCGTGGTCGACGGCCAGGCCATCGTCTCGTCCGTTCCCGTTGACGACTACTTCAACTACCAGCGGACCTACACCGATGGCCCGCTCTACGCGGCCGTCACGGGGTTCTATTCGATCCCGTACGGGCGAACGGGAATCGAACAATCGGAGAACTTGCTCCTCAATGGCTCCTCGGACGCCCTTTTCTGGTCGCGCCTCGGTGACCTTCTCTCCGGGAAGGAACAGCAGGGAGCTTCGGTCGAACTCACGATCCGCGCGTCGCTTCAACGAGTCGCGGCCGACGCCTTGGGAAGCCAGCACGGCGCGATTGTCGCCCTGGATCCGCGTACGGGCGAGATCCTGGCCATGGTCTCGAGCCCGACGTACGATCCCGCTTCGCTCGCGGGGCACAACACGTCCGTCGTCGTCTCCACGTACGACACCCTTATCGCCGACCCCAATGACCCCCTCATCAACCGGGCTATCGCGGGTGACACGTACGCCCCTGGTTCTCTCTTCAAGTTGGTGACGACGGCGGCGGCTCTCGATTCCGGGTACACGCCGGATAGCATCGTGTACGCACCGACGGAACTCCCGCTCGCTGGCACCGATGTCGTTATCCACAACTACGGCGACGAGCCGTGCGACGAGACGGACATGACGACCCTCGCGACGGCACTACGGAAGTCGTGCAATACGCCCTTCGCCGATTTGGGGATATCGCTGGGGTGGGACGCGATCGAACGAAAGGCTCGCGAGTTTGGCTGGGATGAAGGCCTGAGTATCCCGATGACGGTGACCCCGTCTCGCCTCCCGATCAATCCCGATGAACCCCAATCCGCAATGTCCGCCATCGGACAATTCGACGTTCGCGCGACTCCCCTCCAGATGGCGATGGTGGGCGCGGCGATCGCCAACGACGGCGTGCTCATGCGGCCGTATCTCGTCGCCGGTGCCCGCGACGCCGAGTTGCGGGTTCTGGAAACCGCTCAACCGTCCGTGTACTCCGTTCCGCTGACGAGCATCGAGGCGGGGTACCTCCGAGACATGATGGTCGGGGTGGTCGAGTCGGGAACGGGCACGGCCGCGCGGATCGCGGGGGTTTCCGTGGCCGGAAAGACGGGCACGGCTGAGGCGGGAGACGACCAAGCTCCGCACGCGTGGTTCTTGGGTTTCGCTCCCGCGGAGGACCCAGTTGTCGTCGTTCTGGTTCTTGTGGAAAACGGGGGGGACCTCGGAGACGAAGCGACGGGAGGCAGGGTCGCCGCTCCCATCGCACGCGAGGTCCTTCAAGAGGCCCTTCGCCTCGATCAAGCCCGAGAGGAGGCCCAGAGCCCATGATTCAGGAAGGCGCAGCACTGGGGGACCGGTATCGCCTACTGTCGCTTCTTGCGGTCGGCGGCATGGGGCAGGTGTGGCGAGGTCACGACGAGGAACTCGACCTTCCCGTCGCGGTCAAGGTGCTCAAGGAAGAAGCGGGCGACAACGCGATCTTTCTCAAGCGCTTCGAAATCGAGGCGAGGAACGCGGCCAAACTCGTGCACCGCAACATCTGCCAGGTACTGGACTATGGCTCGTATGACGGCAACGCCTACATCGTCATGGAACTGGTCGATGGTGAGTCCCTCGCGACCATCCTCGAACGCGAAGTCGTTCTCGACGAAAGGCGCTTAGTCCAGATCCTTCTGCACACGTGCGCGGGACTCCAGGCGGCACACGAGGCTGGCATCATCCACCGAGACATCAAGCCTGGGAACCTCCTGGTCCAACCCGATGGCCTCGTGAAGATCACCGATTTCGGGGTCTCTCACACCAAGGATCAGACCACACTCACCCAAACGGGAATGGTGATGGGCACGGCCCAATACCTCGCCCCAGAACTCGCCCTGGGGAAACCCGCCTCGCCCCAGTCCGACCTCTACGCGGTGGGGATCATCGCGTTCGAGGCCCTCGTCGGAAAGCGTCCGTTTACCGCGGCCACCCCCGTTGAGATCGCCGTGGCACAAGTGAACGATTCCGTCCCTCCGCTTCCCGACTCGATCGCCCCCGGACTCGCGGCACTGGTCATGGAACTGCTCGAGAAGAACCCCCGGCGGCGACCCGCCTCGGCCGTGCGTCTGGCGTCGCAATTGTCCAACCTTCGGCTCCCCTCCGCGACGGAACGCCGGTTGCGCGAACGCCCCCTTCCTCAGTCGATCGCTCCCCGTCACCGAGGTGGTGCTCCAACGCGCGCCATGCCCCCGTCCATCCAGCCACGCGAAGTACGACCCCGACCCGACGGCGACAGGCGCGGATAGGAGGCTGCGTTGATGCGACAATGGGGCACGGAACCTAGGCGATTACGACAGGGGAGCGAATGACGGACGGTACGAAGTTGCTCGCCAACCGCTACCAGGTGGGCGATCTCATCGGGCGCGGTGGCATGGCCGAAGTGCACATCGGGTACGACACCCGGCTCGGCCGTTCCGTCGCCATCAAGATTCTGAGGCCCGATCTTGCCCGCGACCCCTCCTTCCAGACACGGTTCCGCCGCGAGGCCCAAGCTGCGGCCGGCCTCAACCACCCCGCGATCGTCGCGGTATACGACACGGGAGAGGAGACGGTCCTCAGCCCGACGGGAGAGCGCCAGGTGGTGCCCTTCATCGTGATGGAGTACGTCGAGGGACACACCGTTCGCGACATTCTCAAATCGGGCGCGGCCGCCCCGATCGACGAAGCGGTCGAGATCATCGCTGGCGTCCTTGAGGGCTTGGAATACGCGCACGCCGCAGGTTTGGTCCACCGCGACATCAAGCCGGCCAATATCATGCTGACCCCGACGGGTGCGGTGAAAGTCATGGACTTCGGCATCGCCCGTGCGATGGCCGACGTGGGTCAAACGATGACCCAGGCGCAATCCGTCATCGGGACCGCCCAGTACCTTTCACCCGAGCAGGCGCGGGGCGAGAACGTCGATGCTCGCACCGACCTGTACTCCACGGGATGCGTGCTGTTCGAGCTCTTGTGTGGACGTCCACCGTTTGTTGGCGACTCGCCCGTCTCGGTTGCCTACCAGCACGTGAGGGAAGCACCCCCCAAGCCTTCCGACTTCGCCCCCGACGTGCCCGCCGCCCTCGATCAAATCGCGCTTCGCGCCCTCGCTAAGGATCGCACCCAGCGCTACTCCTCCGCCCAAGAGTTTCTGTCCGATCTCAACGCCTTCCTCGCCGGACGTCCCCTCTCCGCAACGACAGGCCAATTCCCCGTCGGCTCCGCATCGACCGGAACGGGTGCTAGCGCCGTGCTCGCGGCGCGCGGCACGAACCCCGGTGGAACCAAGGTCATGCCCTCCGTGGGCGGTCCGGGAGGATCCCCACCGGTCAATCCCCTCGATGAGTACGTCGAGGTCGTCGACGAACGCCGTCAACGGCTAAAGAGCATTCTGATCCTCGTCGGGGCGATCGTCGCCGCCGCCATCGCCATCATTGGACTCTTCGCGCTGATCTCCCCGAAGGGGGACGAGTCCACCACGACCATTACGGTTCCCAACCTTGTGGGGATGGACCAGGCCGCTGCTCTCGCCAGCCTCGATAGTTATGGGCTCGTGGGAACCATCCAATCCGAGGCAAGCGACACGATGGCGGCGGGTCTCGTTACCCGCACCGACCCACCGGAGGGAACCCGGGTTGAGGCGGATTCCACCGTCACCGTATACGTCTCCGTGGGTCAGATCCAGGTCACCGTTCCCAACGTTCGAGGCATGAGTACGGACGATGCGCGGGGCACCCTTGAGGATGCTGGCTTGACCGTGTCCGCCGTGACCGAAGTGGACGGGGACGTCGACATTCCTCACGGATTCGCCACGGGGACCGACCCGGCAAATGGAACGGTGGTGGCCCCGGACGACGAGGTGGTCCTTCTGGTTTCCAGCGGGAAGATCAACCTTAAGAACCTCGTTGGAAAGACGCAGACCGCGGCAACCGACTACCTCACCGCTAACCACCTGCCCTACACGATCGACGAAGTCCAAACGGACGAGAAACCTCCGGGTACGGTCATGGCTCAGGATCCGCCAGCCGGACTCATCCTCTTCGGTACCGGGATCGTCCTCCAGGTCTCGATTCCCGTCGTCATGGTGACCGTTCCCGACGTGGTCGGGGACCCGGAAGGTCCCGCGATCGCTGCGATCCGTTCGCTCGGACTGGAAACCACGACGACCCATCAGAACTCTCCAACGGTTCCCGCTGGGAACGTGATCTCAACCAACCCCGTCGCCGGGACGTCCGTTGCGGAAGGAACGACCGTGACCGTCACGGTGTCCGACGGACCCGAACCCTCGCCATCGCCGAGTGCGTCGACATGAGCCTGAGCCCGCCCCACCGAGCCGCCCTGGCGGTCGGATGACCCGTGCCGCCGTGGTCGGAGGAGGCGTCGCCGGTCTTGCGACGGCAGCTCTTCTTGCGCGCGGTGGCCTAGAGGTCACCCTTGTGGAGCGCCACGACACGCTCGGAGGACGTGCCGGACGCGTTACGACCCATGGGTTCACCTTCGATAGCGGACCCTCCTGGTATGTCGCGCCGGAAACGTATGAACGTTTCTTTGCACTTCTCGGTCGTCGTATCGAGGACTACGTCACCGTGGTGGATCTCGATCCGCGATTCCGCGCCTTTTTCGAGGGTTTCTCCGGGGCTCCGGCCGATGCCCTCGATCTTGCCCTGGAGGCCGATTCGAACTGGGAGTTGTTCGACTCGTTCAGCAGAGGAGATGGTGAGGCCGCGCGTCGATACGCTGCGGAGGCCGCAGCGGACTACGGCGCAGTCCTGGAGCATTCCCTGTACTCGACGTACGACAGTCCCGCTTCCCTTCTGCGACCCGAGGCTCTTCGTCGCGCTCCACGGCACTTCCGCGACCTCTATTCCACGCTCGATCGACGGGTTGCCAAGGCGGTTCACCACCCCAGGGTGCGGCAGCTGTTGAGTTTTCCAGCGGTCGCGCTCGCCGGATCGCCCGAGCGCCTTCCTTCCGCCTACAGCTTTGTGAGCCACCTCTATCTGGGAACCTCGATCAAGCATCCGACGGGGGGTTTTGCGTCTGTCGTCGACGCCCTCGAACGAGCAGCCCGAGAGGAGGGTGTGGACATTCGGACGTCGAGCGATGTTGCTCGCATCCTCGTCGACCCACAATCGGCCAGCGCTTCTGGCGTTGTCCTGCATGACGGAGGGGTCGTCTCTGCGGACATCGTCGTCTCGTGCGCCGACCTCCATCACACGGAGACCACTCTTCTAGCGGAGGAGTACCGTTCGCTTCCCGAATCCGCGTGGAGCGATCTTCACGCCGCACCTTCCGCGCTCGTCGCGTTGGTTGGGGTGAAGAAGGCCCTTCCGGAGCTCGCCCATCACAACCTGTTCTTCCCTCGGGATTGGAAGGCGACGCTCGCCGACCTTTCGAGCGACCATCCCGGACTCCCTGCGCTGCCCGCTTTCCTCTACGTTTCCCGTCCCTCCGCCACCGAGCGGGGCGTGGCACCGAAGGGCAAGGAGGCTCTCGTCCTCATGGCCCCGCTCCCGGCTGACCCCCATCTGGGTGCCACGGAAGCTAGTCGCACCTCTCTATCGGACATGGCCACGAAGTACCTCGAGCAGGTGGGGGAATGGGCGCAGATTCCCGATCTGGAGTCTCGGTCGACGGTCTTGGAGATCATCACTCCCTCCGACCTTTCGGAACGATACTCGGCGTGGCAAGGCTCGGCCATGGGGCTGGAACACACGCGTCAGCAGACGGCGTTCTCCCGTCCCGGCAACGCCTCGCGTCGCGTCCGCAACCTCTTCTATGCCGGGTCGTCGACGCTACCCGGGGTCGGAGTATCCTCCGCGCTGGTCTCCGCCGAACTCGTCGCCAAACGTCTCCTCAAGGATCGTTCGACGCGACCGCTGACCGTTCCCGCCCAGCCGGGTTTCCTCGTCGGGAGTCAACAACAAGGCCCGGTCGATGAACCGGGCGACGAGGCGCCGGACGACACGATCTCCCCGCCGGAACCTCGAACGGAATTCACCACCATTCCCGCGCTCAAGGACGCTCCACCGCTCGAACCCAAGCCGAATCCGACGGTCGGGGAAACGTTTCTTCCCGAACCGGAAGACTAACGGCGTACGAGCGGAGAGAGCCCGGCGGAACGGGCCTCGGGGTCGGGCATTCCGCAGACCGCAAGCCAGTTCGCGAGGAGCCGATGCCCTCCCTGAGTGAGGACCGACTCGGGGTGGAACTGAACCCCGTGGAGGGGGAGCGTCCGGTGACTCAACCCCATGACGATTCCCGACGCCGTTGTCGCCGTGACGTCGAGGTCCGCCGGAACCGTGTCGGGTTCGACGGCGAGGGAGTGGTACCGGGTTGCCGTGAAAGGGCTGGGCAATCCCTCGAAGAGGCCGGTACCGCCGTGGAGTACCTCGCTCGTCTTTCCGTGCATCAATTCGGGGGCGTGCGCGACCGTGGCCCCGAAGACCTCGCCTAAGGCCTGGTGTCCTAAGCACACTCCGAGAAGCGGCGTACCCGTTTCCCCGCACGCCCGCACCACATCGTTCGAGATTCCCGCTTCCGATGGTGTCCCCGGACCCGGGGAAACGAGCACCCCGTCGAATCCCCCAACGTCGCCCACCGCCGAGACCACGTCGTTGCGCACGACGGTGGTCTCCGCCCCCATTTGCCGAAGGTAGCCGACGATGGTGTAGACGAACGAGTCGTAGTTGTCGATGACGAGGACGCGGGTCATGCGCCTACCCTCCCACGGTCTGTTGCTGAAACGGAAGCAGGGGTGCGATCCAGGGGAACACCCACAGGAAGAGAACCGCGGTCACCCCGAAAACGAGCGCAATGGCGAGCGCGACCTTTTGCGGCCGCTTTCCCGGAAGCTTGCTCCAGATCCATGCGTACATCACGAAACCGTTCCTTCCCCCGTGCCCACGCCGCCCCCAACCGTCGCCGCCCCGGGGGGGATGACCTCGGCTGGGTAGCCCGCCTCCGCTGGTGCCCAATAGTCGAGCACTCCGTAGACGACGTACCTGCGAGAGGCGGAGAAACGGGGGTGACACGTCGTCAACGTGATGTATCGACCGTTCGGCTCGGCGGACTCGTCCCCGGGAACCGGGGCAATCGCAGCCGAAAACCACGGCCGCACGATTTCCATCTCCGTCACGTGGTACACGTACCACGTGCCCTCCGTCCGGACGACGAGGGCGTCCTCCACCTGCAACTCCTCGATTCGGTCAAAGGGTTTGCCGAACGTGGTGCGGTGACCCGCGATGGCGAAGTTCCCCCAGCCCCCGGGAAGGGCCGTTTCTGGGTAGTGCCCAATCCCCAAGGCGTCGAGCACGGCGTGCCTGCTGATGCCCTCACTGATCGGCCGCACGTAGTCGTATCCCCAGCGGGGCACGTACAGGGTCGCAAACGTCTCCGTGTTCGCGGGATACACGATGGACGGCGGGGCTTCGACCCGTTCCTCGAGTTCGGCCGGAATCTCGCGATAGACCACCTCTCCAGGATCGGTAGACGTTCCTCCCCCGGAGACGTCGGTCGGGGTGACGATCGCGGGGGTCCCCCAGTCGAGGTTCGCGACGACATCGTGCTGATGACGATTCGCGCCGATGTCCGTCCACCACAACTCCCACACGATGAACAGCCCAAGGATGATCCCCAGCGTGAGCAACGTCTCCCCGACGACGCCCAAGACCCTCGCCAATCGATGCTCGCGGCGAGGAGGCATCGGTGCGGTCAAGGTGCGCAACACTCGGGTGGGCGACCATCGGAACCTGGACATCGTCTCCCCAGAGTAGATGAGCCGCGGGGACGGGATGGCCGCTTCCCCAACGGTCGCTAGGCTATGGTCGATGCCTGAGCAGAATCCGAACCCGAGGAGGTCGGTCATGGCCGTATCGAAGAAGCGGGACGTCGTCGCCTACAAGCCTCCGCGTCGTGCCGGAAAAGAGAACAAGAATCCCCGCTGGTATACCCCCCTCATGGGAGGGTTCTACCTTCTTGGCCTCGTGTGGATCCTGGTGTACTACGTGTCGCGAGCGGAATATCCGCTCCCGATCGGGAATTCGAACATCCTCGTCGGGTTCGGGTTCATCACCGTCGGCTTCCTGATGACGACTCGTTGGAAGTAGCGCCAACCGCGACTATCCCCAGGTTTCTCCCCACCCTGGGATAACTACACCCGTGTGATTACCGTCACTTCCACCGGGCGATTGTCGGCTTGCGTCGCGGAAGCATCAGGAACGTCACGATTGACCCCGCCACCGCACCTCCCAGGTGCCCTTGCCACGACATCTGCATGCCGGGGTAGACGATGGGAAGCACAAGCCACAGCGCCCCGATGATCAGAATCATTTGCATCGGCTGGTGGGCTTTCCACGCGATGATGATGTACGCCGCGAGTAGGCCATAAATCGCCCCCGACGCACCGACGACGACCGAATTGTGCTCGCCGAGCGCGGCGACGAAGGCGCTCGAACCGAGAAGCGACACCGAGTACAGGAGGATGTACTTCGCGCGACCCAGGAGCCGCTCGACGATCCACCCGAACTGGAACAGCGCGAACATGTTAAACGCGATGTGCAGGAACCCCGCGTGGGCGAAGGCCATGGTCACCCAACGCCATGGCTCGTCGAACGGATGGGCGGGATAGAGGCCGAGATGGTCGTACCAGTACGTCCCCCACAGGAGGGGTCCAACGATGAACATCGCGACGTTCACCACGATCAGGGTGAGGGTCACCACGGGGCGCCCCGTGGCGGCTCGCGCCTTGCGCATCGGCTTTGACTTCTTAGCCGCCTCCCGTTCCTCCCTTAGGCAATCGATGCAGTGAACCCCGACGGGTGCGGGCACGCGGCAATCGGGACAGGCGGGACGACCGCAGCGTTGGCAGCGGACGTAGGACACCACGGTGGGGTGTCGGGGACACGTCGGCTCCCGCGAAGTCCCGGTATCGGGTTCGTCGGTCATGCGTACGCCTAGGAGATCGTGACGCTGGTGATCGTCACGTCGTCAACCGGTCGATCGCCTCGTCCGGTGCGCGCCGTGGCGATCGCATCGACCACGCGCCGGGACTCGTCGTCGGCGACCTTACCGAAGATCGTGTGCGCACCGGTGAGGTGGGGTGTCGGAGCGACGGTGATGAAGAACTGCGAACCGTTGGTCCCCGCGGGTCGTCCGGTGACGGGATTGGGACGCTTGCCCGCGTTCGCCATGGCGAGGAGGTACGGCTCGGAGAACGCCAGTTCGGGATGGATCTCGTCGTCGAAGGTGTATCCCGGGCCCCCCGTACCGGTGCCGAGGGGGCACCCCCCCTGGATCATGAATCCGTCGATGACCCGGTGGAACACTAGTCCGTTGTAGAAAGGTTGATGGCTCGGTTGGCCCGTTGCCGGGTCCCGCCACTCCTTTTCGCCCGTGGCCAACCCCACGAAGTTCGCCACCGTTTGCGGTGCGTGATTCTCCAATAACTCGATCCGGATCGTTCCGGCGGTCGTTTCGATCGTTGCCATCATGATCGCCATTGTGTCATGGGGTTGGGGGTGCGGGCCTCGAGATGGCACGATGGGTAGGTGCGGGTGCTGCTCGCCGGTTGGAGGTCCACATGTTCAAGGCACGACGAGATCGTCGCCGCCGGGCCAAGGAGCGCGCTCGGGCCAACGCGATTTTCGCGGACGCCAAGACCGCGTCGGAAGCCGCGCGCCGAGCGCTTCGGGAGACCCGCGGATCTGCTCGAGGTAATCAACCCAACGAGGACCAGATCGGCGACGCGATCCAGGCCGCGATCTTAGGTTCCGTCTTGCCTTCGGTGGTCGAAGCGGTACGCCAAACGACCGCCACCGCATCTCCCCGCCATCCGTCGAACGATGGAGGCCTTCTCTTCCTCACGGGACTCGGTGCCGGGATTGGCCTGGCCGCTTGGGCCAGGCGCGAATCGCCACCAACAACCCTCGCGGCTCAAGACGACGAGTGGGAACTCGCAAGCGGAGCGAACACGCGCGCCGCGAAAGACGCCATCAACACGACGCTTGAGAGACTCGACCTCACTCTTCGCCGCGGAGTCAAGGCCGCGGCGGAAGCGATGGGGTCGACCGCGAGTGTCCTAGCCGACGCGACAGCCCCGACCGCAGAGAAGGTCACCGGCCAACTCAAGGTCGCGAGAAGCCGCGCGGCGGCGGAGGTCATTCGGGCACTTGACGATGTCGACGATGTGTGGGGGGACGACGGCGACGATGCGTACGAGCCTTCGGCCGCGAACACCAAACCGAAGAAGCCCTCCGCCCGGCGGCCCGTCGAAGGCAAGCCAACGCCCGCGAAGACGACCAAGGCAAGCACGACGAAGAAGAGCCCCGCTCGTGCGACCACCACGTCACGACCACGGAAGACCACCCCCAAGCCTCCGAAGACCGCGGACTAGCGCGGGCGGTCGCCCCCATGCGTGGAGCCTAGGGGACTCGAACCCCTAACCCCCTGCTTGCAAAGCAGGTGCGCTACCACTTGCGCCAAGGCCCCTATTTCGGGGGCGCGCCGACATCATCGCCGGTCGACGGGGTGCTCCGATCCTGTACCAACCATTGGTACAGCAACGCTCCGAGTCCAACTCCGGCAAAAAATATGACGAGCCTCTTCATGGTCATCACCCCCTGTGGGCCCGGGAGGACTTGAACCTCCGACCTCTTCGTTATCAGCGAAGCGCTCTAACCGCCTGAGCTACGGGCCCGATGCGGGTTCCCCCGCGGCGTCTGAGAATACCTCACCCCGCTGGAGTGACTCAAACCCCTCGTCGCTACTCGTCCGTCAGCGTGACATACACGCCGCCAACAAGCTTGACGACGAGGTTGTAGAGCATCGCTCCGATCGTCGCAAGGCCCGTCATGATGAGCGCATTGACGACGGAGAGGAGGATCGCAACGGACATGATCTTGTTGCGATCGAAGAACTGCAGCATGTTGGTTTCGGACTCTGCTCCGAACATCGTTGTGATCTGATCGTTGATCGAAATGAAGACTCCCATGTTGTTCAAGACGCTCCAGACGATCGCCGTCGCCACGACGAACATGATCCCCGCAGCGATCGAGAGGAGGAAGGCCAACTTCATCACCGACCATGGGTCGACGGTGGTCAGCATCGCCCGGACGCGACGCGGTCCCCCGGCCTTTCGGGCCGCCCCGGTGGTCGTCGTCGGGTCGGCCGCCTCTTTCCTCTTGAGCAAACGACCCAATCCCTTGAGCATCCCCGCGGCCCCGGTCCGTTCCCCTTCGGCCTCCGCGGGCACGCTTCGATGCAATCCCGTCGTTTGAGTCCCTGTCCTCAGAAGAGACGAGCGCGTGGGGGCCTCCCCTGTAGCCTGCTGCGCCTCGTTCGTTGGCGCGGTCGCGTGTTGGGTTGGGCTCGCGCCCGGCGACCACTGTGCTCGAGCGGGTTCGCTGTACGGACTGGGTGATGGGGAATGCGCCGTCGATTCCGGTTGCGGCGCAGACGCAGGCGGCGTAGACGCGGGCGCCGCAGACGCCGGCGCCGCAGACGCGGGTCGAACCTGGTGGTGACCCGTGCGCTGTTGACCGGGTCCAGCCGTCGCCCCAGCCGATTGGCCAGCGGGCGGCACGCCGTTCGCCTGGGGGTTTGCCGCCGTGGGCGTTGGGCTCGCATACGGGCCGGGCGCTCCCGGAACCGCGGGGTTGTCCGCGTTCATCCAGTCTCCTCGCTCGTCGCACGCTGCCGCGCGCGGTCTCCGCCAAGCGTAACCGCTCGATGCGGGATGGTCACGCCGGGTCTACTTCTCGGTTGAGGTCGCGGCGTCGGTTCCCGGTGCGGTTCCGTCAGAAGCTCCTGCGGTACCTGGGCCAGTCTCATTCTCGGTTCCCCCGTCCTCGCCTCTCTCGGCATTCCGCGCCACGCCGACAATCCGACCACCCTCGTCCGGTTTAGCGAAGATCACTCCCATGGTGTCACGACCCATCGATGGGACCTCCGTTGCCGAGGCACGCATGACCTTGCCGGTTTCCATCACCACTAGCACCTCGTCCGATTCGTCAACGAGTAAGGCCCCCACAAGGTCCCCTCGTTGCTCGGCGAGTTTCGCAACCTTGATCCCCAATCCACCGCGCCCCTGGACGCGATATTCGTCCATTGAGGTGCGCTTGGCGTACCCGCCCTCGGTAACGATGAACGAGAAAGCCCCCGGCCGGACGACGTCCATCGCGAGCAACTCGTCGTCCTCCCGGAAACGCATCCCCGTCACCCCGGACGTCGCCCTTCCCATGGGGCGCAGGGCCTCGTCATCTGCCGTGAACCGGATCGATTGCCCCTTTCGGCTCACCAACATCAGGTCGTCGGTGTCGGATACCAGTCGTGCGGCCATGACCTCGTCCGACTCGGCCTCCTCCCCTTCTCCCGATCGCAGGTTGATCGCAATCAGGCCACCCTGACGGTTGGAGTCGTACTCCTCAAGGCGGCTCTTCTTGACCAACCCCCGCTTCGTTGCGAGCACGAGGTACGGCTGGTCCGAGTACGTACGGATGTCGAGAACCTGGGCCACCTGTTCCCCGGGTTGGAACGCGAGAAGGTTGGCCACGTGCTGGCCCTTCGAGTCGCGACCGCCCTCGGGGAGCTCGTACCCCTTCGCTCGGTAGACGCGGCCAAGGTTGGTAAAGAAGAGAAGCCAGTGATGCGTCGTCGTCACGAAGAAGTGTTCGACGATGTCGTCCGCCCGAAGCATCGCCCCCTTCACTCCCTTGCCGCCGCGCCGTTGAGAACGGTAGAGCGAGGACTTGGTGCGCTTGACGTATCCGCCCCTCGTGATGGTGACGACGACCTCTTCTTCCGCGATGAGGTCCTCGACGCCTACCTCCTTGTCGCTCGGGGCGAGGATGGTCCGACGCTCGTCCCCGTGACGCTGGACGATTCCGTTCAGTTCCTCCGAGACGATCGACCGCTGCCGCTCCTCCGACGACAGGATCCCCTCAAGATCCGTAATCTCCTCCATCAGAGCCGCGTAGTCGTCTTCGATCTTCTTCCGTTCGAGCGCGGCGAGCCTCCGGAGTTGGAGATTGAGGATCGCCGTTGCCTGGACCTCGTCGATCTCGAGGAGCGTGATGAGTCCCTCGCGGGCGTCGTCGACGGTAGCGGACGCTCGGATGAGGGCGATGACGGCGTCGAGGGCATCGAGGGCTTTGAGGTACCCCCGGAGGATGTGCGCGTCGCGCTCGGCTTCCCGCAACCGGAACTGAGTGCGCCGAACGATGACCTCGATCTGATGGGCAACCCAGTACCGAACGAAGCCGTCGAGGGTGAGGGTCCGCGGGACTCCGTCGACCAGGGCAAGCATGTTCGCGCCGAACGTCTCCTGGAGTTGCGTGTGCTTGTACAGGTTGTTGAGGACGACCTTGGCGACCGCGTCTCGCTTGAGAACGATGACGAGGCGTTGACCGGTACGGCCCGAGGTCTCGTCACGGATGTCCGCGATCCCGGCAATCCTTCCGTCGCGCGCATGCTCCGCGATCTTCTGTGCGAGGTTGTCGGGGTTGACCTGGTACGGAAGCTCCGTCACGACGAGACACGTGCGTCCTTGGATCTCCTCAACCTCAACCGCTGCTCGCATCGTGATGGAGCCCCGGCCCGTGCGGTAGGCCTCTTCGATTCCCGCACGACCCAAGATGAGTGCCCCCGTGGGGAAGTCCGGTCCCTGGACGCGTTCGATGAGAGCCTCGAGGAGTTCCGGTTTCGATGCCTCGGGGTGCTCGAGGTACCACTGGACGCCCGCGGCTACCTCGCGAAGGTTGTGGGGAGGGATGTTCGTCGCCATCCCAACGGCGATACCGGAGGAGCCGTTGACTAACAGATTGGGAAACCGGCTCGGAAGGATGGTCGGCTCTTGGGTGCGGCCGTCGTAGTTGTCCTGGAAGTCGACCGTCTCCTTGTCGATGTCCCGGACCATTTCCATTGCGAGGTTCGCCATGCGGCACTCGGTGTATCGGGGCGCGGCCGCGGGATCGTTTCCGGGAGACCCGAAGTTACCCTGCCCGTCGATGAGGGGATAACGCAGCGACCAATCCTGAACGAGCCGGACCAGCGTGTCGTAGATCGCCTGGTCTCCGTGCGGGTGGTACTTGCCCATGACGTCGCCGACGACGCGTGAACACTTCGAGTGCGCCTTATCGGGACGGTAGCCTCCATCGAACATCGCGTAGAGGACGCGACGGTGGACGGGCTTGAGTCCATCCCGCACCTCGGGAAGCGCCCGGCCGACGATGACGGACATCGCGTAGTCGAGGTAGGACCGCTGCATCTCGACCTGAAGGTCGACGGGTTCGATCTTTCCGTGGCTGACGATCTCAGATGTCAAGGAATCTCACATCCTTCGCGTTCTGCTGGATGAAGTTCCTGCGGCTCTCCACGTCCTCCCCCATGAGGATGGAGAACAACTCGTCCGCCGCGGCGGCATCGTCGAGCGTGATCTGAAGCAAGGTCCTCGACTCCGGGTTCATCGTCGTCTCCCACAGTTCCGAGTAGTCCATCTCGCCCAGACCCTTGTACCGCTGGATGGCGTTTTCCTTCGGGACCTTCCTCCCTGCGCGGATCCCGTCCGCGATCATCACGTCACGTTCCCGTTCGGAAAAGGCGTATCCGTGTTCCCCACTCGACCACTTGATCCGGAAGAGGGGAGGTTGGGCGAGGTAGACGTAGCCCGTTTCGATGAGGGGCCGCATGTAACGGAACAGCAGGGTCAGGAGAAGGGTGCGAATGTGCTGACCATCGACGTCGGCATCCGCCATCAACACGATCTTGTGATACCGGCACTTAGCGAGGTCGAAGTCTTCTCCAATCCCCGTCCCGAATGCCGTGATGAGCGCCTGGACCTCGGCGTTGGACAGGGCGCGGTCGAGACGGGTCTTCTCGACGTTGAGGATCTTCCCCCGAATAGGCAGGATCGCCTGGGTTCGAGGGTTGCGACCGCGAACGGCCGAACCTCCCGCCGAATCGCCCTCGACGATGAACACCTCCGACTCCGAGGCGTCCCTGCTCTGGCAGTCGCGAAGTTTACCCGGCATTCCCCCGGACTCCAGCAGTCCCTTGCGACGCGTCGCTTCGCGCGCCTTCCGGGCCGCCATGCGAGCGGCCGATGCCTGAATCGACTTTCGGATGATCTCTTTCGCGTCGGTCGGGTGCGAATCGAACCAACCCGTAAGCCGCTCCCCGACCACTTTCTGGACAAACACCTTCGCTTCGGTGTTTCCCAACTTGGTCTTGGTCTGGCCCTCGAACTGGGGTTCGCGCAACTTCACGGACACGACCGCCGTCAACCCTTCGCGAACGTCGTCGCCCGTGAGGTTGTCATCCTTGTCCTTGAGAATGCCCTTGTCCCGCGCGTACTTGTTCACGAGGGTCGTCAAAGCCGCGCGGAATCCTTCCTCGTGCGCCCCACCTTCCGTCGTCGCGATCGTATTTGCGTACGTGTAGACCGCCTCGGAATAGCCGTTGGTCCACTGCATGGCGATTTCGACGGAGATTCGCGCCTTAGGATCCTCCGCCTCGAACGAGATGACTTCCCGATGAACCAGATCAACCTTCTTGGTGTCGTTGAGGTGAGTGACGTAGTCGATAAGCCCGCCGTCGTACCGATAGGTAACCGTCCTCGCCCCACCGTTGCCTTCCGGGTCGTCGACGATGTGTTCCGGCCGTTCGTCGACGAGGGTGATGGTGAGTCCCTTGTTGAGAAACGCCATCTGCTGAAACCGGTGTCGCAAAGTCTCGTAATCGAAGACCGTCGTCTCGAAGATCGACGTATTGGGCCAGAACGTGATAATGGTGCCGGTATCGGATACCGCTTCCTCACGCTGGATCGGGGCGAGAGGTGCCCCAATGGCGTACGACTGCCGCCACACGTGACCCTCGCGGTGGATCTCCGCCTCGAGCCTTTCCGACAACGCGTTGACGACCGAAACCCCAACCCCGTGAAGGCCTCCGGACACCGCGTAACTGTCGCCCCCGAACTTTCCCCCCGCATGCAACACGGTGAGGACCACCTCAAGCGCCGATCGCCCTTCCGACTCGACGGTGTCGACGGGGATGCCCCGTCCGTCGTCGACAACGCGAACACCGCCGTCGGCGAGGAGGGTAACGACGATGCTGTCGCACTCCCCCGCAAGGGCCTCGTCAACGGAGTTGTCGACCACCTCGTAGACCAAATGGTGCAGGCCCCGCTCACCGGTCGAGCCGATGTACATTCCGGGACGCTTCCGCACCGCGTCAAGGCCTTCGAGGACGGTGATCGACGCGGCGTCGTAGTCGGGCGAGGGCGCCCGCCCGTTGGTTCCGGCCACAGAGATCGCCCCTCCAAGCGCACAGCGCGGCTTGAGATGACACACGCGCTACTGAAAACCATCCTAGTCGGCCCTAGGGCCCTTCTCGCGCCACTCACAGGGCATTCTGGGTGTTCTGACCACCTCGTTGGGCGCTCTATCCGTAGGTGTCTCGTGGGCCGCGGCCCTTGACCGTCCTTTGTCCCTTGACCCAGGACCTCCCGATCGGCTTGTCGACCCGCACCGATGTCACCACAACTCGGCCGACATTCTCGTTGAGCCGTTGAGCAATCTGCCCGGCCAGGATCGCCAGCTGATCGGCCCATGCCGTTGTTGTGGCCTGAAGCACCAGCACTCCGTCATCGAAACTCACGATCTCGCAATGGTCGGCGATTTCGTCTCCGACCACCTCTCGCCACCGCGCCGCGACGGACGCGACCTCAATACGTTCCGTCCAACCGAGGTGATCGAAGACGCTCGCGATTTCGCCTCCTACGGGTCGCGGCTCCCGTCCCTTCCCGTAGGGATTCGGGTCCACCGGGGCACTGGTGCCCCTTGGTTGTCGCTCCCGTGCAGCCGCCCCTGCGGGTTTCTTCGCCACCCCACGAACTCGCGCCCCGGCTTTGGCCCGATCCATTGCGGCCTTGGCTTGAGCGGCGGCGTCGGTCGACTTGTCGTCAGTCGCCACGTTCGGTCACCTTTCCCGCCTCCACCATTAACACGGTGCCCCCGAGACTCCCGGGAACGTCCTCGTCGACCGCCGCCGTGACGATCACCTGGTGCGCCTGGCCAACCCTTGCGGCAAGCGCCGCACGTCGACCCGAGTCTAATTCCGCAAACACGTCGTCGAGAAGGAGGACCGGCTCCCCGTCGTCGTCCGAATCCGGGCCCCCCTCCGAGGTCAGCAACGAGTACGTCCCCAACCGAAGCGCAAGGGCCGTCGACCACGACTCGCCATGGCTCGCGTAGCCGCGCGCGGGCAATGCTCCTACGGTGATTTCGAGATCGTCCCGATGGGGCCCGACGAGACAGACCCCCCTGTCGATCTCTCGTGTCCGCTGCCGATCGATTTGCCGAAGAAGCCACGCCTCGATTTCCCCTTCGCTCCAATCGATGAACCCCTCCGCGGCCTCGTCGGTGGTGACGTAGCGAAGTTCGCACGGACCGTATCCGCCGGTGACCTCCTCGTACTCTGTCGCCACGTACGGACCGAGCGCCGCCGTCACATCGAGCCGTGCCCGCATGATGCGGGCCCCCAATGCGGCAAGTTTGTCATCCCAGATTTCTAGCGTTGGGTGGTCGCCCTTCCGTCCTCTCATGGTCTTGAGGAGGGTGGCGCGTTGGCGGACGACACGGTCGTAGTCGGAGAGGTCCCCCGCAAGCTTGGGCATCATCGTCACACCAACCTCATCGAGGAACCGGCGGCGCCCGGAAGGATCTCCTTTGACGAGATCGAGGTCCTCTGGCGAGAAGACGACCGTGCGCAAAATCCCCAGGATCTCCCTCGATTTCACCACTGAGGAATTAAGCCGCGCGGAACTCCCCTTTCCCGGTGCAATCGTTACCTCAAGACCGAGTGATCTCTTCGCCTTTTCGACCGTAGCCCGTACCACCGCGGCTTTGGCGCCGGCGCGGATAAGCGCGGCGTCCCCCGCGACACGGTGACTGGACAATGCGCTGAGGTATCGAACGGCCTCGATGATGTTGGTCTTGCCTGCACCATTTCTCCCGAGGAGCGTGACGGTGCCCATCGGAAACTCGACGAGCAACTCCTCATACGAGCGGAAGTCCGTAAGCGCGAGCCGACTGACGCGCATGCCCTACGACGCGATGCGAATGGGCACCAAGAGGTAACGGAACTCCGATGCCAGCGCGCCCCCAGGCTTGTCGATCCCCGTGAACTCCACCGGTTTCGTTTCTTGAAGAAACCCTAGGCGGACGTATTCGGTCGTCATCGCATTCAAACCATCAAGAAGGTAATGGGGGTTGAACGCGACCGTAATGTCCTCTCCCTCAAGTTCGGTCTCGAGTGCTTCTGACGCCTGCGCGTCTTCCGTTTGACCTGCGTCGAGGAGAACCTCTCCTTGAGTGAACGCTAACCGCACGGAGCTATTTCGTTCGGTCACAAGAGACACCCGTCGGGTCGCGTCAACGAGTTCACTGGTCTTCACCACAGCGGTTATCGGCGACGATTCGGGGAACAACCGACGAACGGGTGGGTACTCCCCGTCCATAAGAAGGGACGTCGAAACCAAACCACCCGCGGAGAATCCGATAAGGGTCACGTCCGTGTCCGTCGACAACGCCACCTGGACTTCTCCCGACCCCAGCGCCCGTGCGGTATCGAGCAAGGTCTTGGCGCGAACTAAAGCAACTGCTGACATTTTCGTGGAGGACGGTTCCCAGTTGAGCGTTCGAAGGGCCAAGCGGTATCGATCGGTAGCGAGCAAATCGACTTGGGATCCTTCGATCTCCATGCGCACACCCGTGAGAATGGGCAAGGTTTCGTCACGAGACGCGGCCGCCGTTACTTGTGTCACCGCTTGTTGAAATGCCGTTCCATCGACGATGCCCGATTGCCCCGGAAGTTCCGGAAGAGTGGGGTATTGGTCCACCGGCATCGTCGCCAAAGCAAACCTACTTGCCCCACACGTCACTACAACTTTCGTTCCTTCAACGCTGAACTCCACGGGTCTGCTCGGAAGGGCATTGGCGATTTCCTTCAGCAAACGCCCCGAGACCAGGGTGGTGCCTTCCGCAACGACTTCGGCCGCGACATCGGACCGGGCAGAGACTTCGTAGTCGAAACTGGAGAACTTGACCGTCCCCGCTCGTTCCGCATCGATCTTCACCCCTGCCAACACCGGTGTCGGTGGACGACTAGGAATGGCGCGCGACGTCCATGCCACCGCATCGGCCAACACATCACGATCGATGGAGAACTTCATAGGTAACTCCTCGCTTTTTGGCTGCGCTGAGCCACAGACTACGCCAAAGGAACCCCTCGTGAGGGAGGGTCTTGGGGCGTGCCAACGAGAACGGTGAGGCTATGAACGCGGGATCTTAGTCAAGGAGAAAGAACCAGTAGTCATAGTAGGTGGGGGAAAACTGGGGAAAGAACGAGAAACCCGAGGTAGAAGGGCCGTAACGACGTGGAGGGCTTGTGGATGGGGGAGGGGGGAAAGGTAACAGTGAAGGATGTCGTCGGGGCGTGGGGTGGAACAGAGGAGAGTTACTCACAGAGGTTCCCCAGAAATCGTGAGATGTTCAAGGAGAATCCACAGGGTTATTCACAAGTGTGCAATTCAACGGATTTCCATTAGCACGACGATGCCGGTCGCGCAATACCCTCACGGGCGTTCTCGGCTTACCTATGAACGAGCTTGTTGCTTGATGCGAGCATGAATTTCCGTGACCTGGTTGTACATCTGGCGTCGTTGGGCGATCTGATCCTCAACCTTCTTGACCGCGTACATGACGGTGGTGTGATCTTTGCCGCCGAAGTGTTCTCCGATTTTGGGCAGGGATAGATCGGTCAGTTGACGGCAGAGATACATCGCGATTTGCCGGGCCGTGACGTAGACGCGAGAGCGCGACGTTCCCGTTAGCTCGTCCATGGTGATACCGAAGTACTCGGCCGTCTTCCCGATGATGGTCGATGCGGTGACTTCAGAATCGTCGTCGCTGATGAGGTCTTTGAGGACAACTTGGGCCAGGCTGAGGTCGACGGGTTGTTTGTTGAGGGCTCCGAAAGCGGTTACGCGAATGAGTGCCCCTTCGAGTTCACGAATGTTGGTCGTGATGTTCGAGGCGATGTATCCGAGAACGTCGTCGGGCGCGTGAACCGCGTTGCCGGCAGCCTTTTTGCGAAGGATCGCGATACGCGTTTCGAGATCGGGGGCTTGAACATCGGTCATGAGGCCCCACTCGAAACGCGTGCGCATGCGCTCTTCGATTCCCGCGAGGTTTCGAGGCGAAACGTCGGATGTGATGACGACGTGCTTGCCCGCGTTGTGCAAGGCGTTGAACGTGTGGAAGAACTCCTCGAGCGTTTGTTCTTTGCCCTGCAGGAACTGGATGTCGTCGATCAGCAAAATGTCGACTTCGCGGTAGTGCCGTTTGAAAGCTGCCTTGCGATCGTCGCGGATGGCGTTGATGAAGTCGTTGGTGAACTCTTCGGAGTTGACGTAGCGCACGCGCATCTGCGGTCGGAGGTGTCGCGTGTAATGGCCGATCGCGTGAAGGAGATGCGTCTTACCCAATCCGGAATCCCCGTAGATGAACAGCGGGTTGTAGGTCTTTCCCGGAGCTTCCGCAACCGCGAGTGCCGCGGCGTGCGCGAAGCGATTCGACGCCCCAATGACGAACGTGTCGAAGGTGTAGCGAGGGTTGAGGTGGGGGTCATCGGAGGCGGTCGGCTTTGCACGCTTCTTCTTAGAGCCCGTGACTTCGAGCTGCGTACTGTCGTCGATCACCTCGGGAGGGACGACGCTCGAATCGACGGTGACGGCGAACCGAACGTCTCGCTTGAGTACCGAGGAGAGCGCGGTGGTGATGGGATCGCGGAGTTGGCTCTCCAGGTGGTTCTTGGTGAAGTCCTCCGCCACCGCGAGAAACACGTTGTCGTCGACGATCGCCAGGGGTTTGACCAGACGAAGGAAGGAGCGGTTCTGGGCGGTCAGGGTATCCGTCGCGCGAAGCACGTCGAGCGCCTTTGACCATACGGTGTCGACGCCGTCTTCCGTAGCAATGCCCGCCATTTGCCCGTCCCGTCCGCCATTCTCTCCACAGGTTTGTGCACACCGGTAGAAGGCTCGTCACCCAATCGTTACCCATCATGCCGCGTGTCGGTGCGTCGCGCCATCGTTCCGTCGTTGGAGCCTAGTACGTTCGGCCAGTGGTGCCGAACGTGAGGCGAAGAGATTTGACGGGCCCCGAGCGATAACGTACCGTTGTCGCGCCGATTCAACTTCCCCGATCCCCCGGAGCCCCCTCGTGAGCAAGCGTACGTTTCAGCCGAACAACCGCCGTCGCGCCAAGGTGCACGGTTTCCGGTTGCGCATGCGTACGCGTGCGGGACGGGCGATCCTGACGGCCCGTAGGCGAAAGGGCCGCGAAAGCCTGTCTGCCTAGGTGCTTCCTCCCAGCCTGCGGATGCGGGCGGCCACGGACTTCAGCACCGTGATGCGCCGCGGGACGGCGAGCGGGCGGACAACCGTCGTCGTGCACGCCGGACGAATCGAAGGACCTCGTCGCGTTGTGGGTTTTGCCGTCTCTCGAGCGGTCGGAAACGCCGTCACCCGGAACACCGTCAAACGTCGACTGAGGGCGATCGTCGCGGAGGTCCTTCCCACACTTCCTGGGGGAACGGGGCTCGTTATCCGTGCGCTTCCCCGTGCGGCAACGGCGTCGTTTGCGGAATTGTCGACGGACGTTCGCGGGGCAACGACGGCGTGCATGGAAAAGGGGTCGTCGTGAAGACCGTGGTGAGAGTGGCACGCGGGATCCTTCTCCTTCCCCGGTGGATAGGGATGGGACTCATTCGGTTGTACCAATGGACCCTCTCGCCGCTGATCGGCCCACGTTGCCGGTACTATCCCTCGTGTTCGCATTATGGCTACACCGCGGTTGAGCGATATGGACTGATCAAGGGGTCGGCGCTCGCCGGATGGCGTATCCTCAGGTGCAACCCGTGGAGTTATGGCGGTGTCGATGACGTCCCGGCGATCGGTGAACCGCTGTTCCGCCGGAAGGCGATCGTGAACGGGCAAGAAGGGGCGACCCCATCGGTCGCCCAGTGACGTAAGGGGATTTCGTGAGTTTGTTTACCGGGTTGATGGACCTCCTGTCCAAAGCCGTTGCCTACGTCCTGGTGGGGTTCGAGAAGGCGTTCGAGTTGTTCGGCGCCGACCCCCAGAGCGGCGTCACGTGGGCGCTTTCCATCGTCGGCCTCGTCATCGTCATTCGTACCCTGCTCATCCCCCTGTTCGTCAAACAGATCAAGGCGACGCGGGCGCAGCAGTTGATCGCCCCCGATCTGAAGAAGATCCAACAGAAGTACAAGGGGAAGAAGGACCAGGCGTCGCGCGAGGCCATGAGCCGGGAAACGATGGCGCTGTACCAGAAGCACAAGACCAACCCCTTCGCGTCGTGCCTGCCCATGCTCGTTCAGGCCCCCATCTTCTTCGCACTTTTCCGGGTGCTTCGAACCCACCTCTTGCCCTTCCGTAATCCGGATGGGACGTTCCAGCTCAACCCGGACGGAAGCCATGTGTTCAAGGGCTTCGGTCCGATTACCCCGACGTTGCAGGAGGCGGCCTACAACGCGAAAGTGTTCGGGGCGAGGATCGCGTTCTCCTTCAACAGCCCGGTCGAGACCGTGAATGGGGTGGCGACGGGGGACACCTCCGGCGCCGGCACGGTGCGGATGGTGGCGGGCATCCTCGTCGTCGCCATGATGCTGACGACCTTCCTCACCCAACGGCAGATCACCCGCAAGAACATGCCGCAAGCGGCGCTCGAGGGTTCCGCGGCGCAGACGATGAAGCTCATGACCTGGATGATGCCCGGCGTGTTCCTCATTTCTGGACCGCTGTTCCCGATCGGGGTGCTGATCTACTGGACGACGAGCAACCTGTGGACGATGGGACAGCAGTACTACGTCATCCGACGCAACCCCACGCCAGGCTCGGAGGCCGAGAAGGCATTCCTGGAGCGCAAGGCCCGCAAGGCGGCGGCGCAGGGGATCGTGGAGATGATCGAGCCCGAAGAAGAAGTCGAGGCACCCCGTGTCACGACGCAGCGCCAGCAGCCGAAGCGCAAGAACCGCAAGCGCCGGTAGACCCGACAAAGGATCGCCATGACCGACACCCCGAAATCAACACGCCTCGACCACGAGGGTGACGTTGCCGCAGACTTTCTGGAAGAACTCCTCGACGTCCTCGACATGGATGGAGACATCGATATTTCGGTCGAGGCCGGTCGCGCGAAGGTCGCGATCGTTTCTCCCGACGGGCCTAGCGCGGACCTGAAGAGGCTCGTGGGACCGGATGGCGAGGTCCTGGAGGCGCTCCAGGAATTGACGCGCCTTGCGGTCCAAACCGAGACGGGCGAGATGAGCAGGCTCATGCTCGACGTCGCCGAGTTCCGGGCGGGACGCAAGATTCGTCTCGAGGTCCTCGCGCGCGAGACGGCGGCTCAGGTGAAGACTTCCGGTGAACCCGTGGCGCTCGAACCGATGAACGCCTTCGAACGCAAGGTGGTTCACGACGTCATTCTCACGGCGGGGCTGATCAGCGAGTCGGAGGGAGAGGAACCCCTCCGGTACGTCGTGGTGAAGCCGGCCTAACGTTTCACGTGAAACATCGCTGACGGCATGGACGACGGCACGGATCGCCAGCGCGAGGGAAACCCCGTGCGCGGGCCGCTCGGCGGGGGTCCGGGAGGCCCCGATACGGGGATGCCAGCGATTGACGGAAGCGATCCCAGGGTTATCCGCTTCTTCGGGGACCGACTCGAAGCGGTTCAAGCGTTTGCCGCCCTTCTCCTCGATCACGGAACCGACCGAGGCCTGATCGGCCCCCGTGAAGCCCCACGGTTGTGGGAACGGCACATTCTCAACTCCGCCGCCGTTGTTCCGTTCCTTCCGAGCGGAGCGGTGGCCGACGTTGGGTCGGGGGCGGGACTGCCGGGCTTGGTGATCGCCGCGATGGAACCCGAGCGACCGATCACCTTGATCGAGCCGATGGAGCGAAGGGTGGCGTGGCTCGAGGAAGCGGTCGCACACCTGGGGTTGACGAACGTTTCCGTGGCACGGGGGCGGGCCGAGGAGATGTCCGGTGTTGTCACGGTCCAGGCGGTGACCGCGCGCGCCGTCGCCCCCATCGTTAAGCTCGTGACCTGGTGTGCGCCTCTCCTCGCTCCAGCAGGGGAGATGATCTTTCTCAAAGGTCGATCCGCCCGGGCGGAGGTGGACTCCGCCGCCGCGGTGCTCCGGAAGGCGGGACTGACCGCAGAGATTCACGAGGCGGGCACGATCGAGGGGTTGGAGTCGACGCACGTGGTTCGACTGCGGCGTTAAGGGCGTTGGTTGGCCCGGCGCGCTCGCACCGACTAGAGTCGTACACCCGGGAGACGTCGCTGGCGGTCGGGCGAACGCACGTTGCGGGGCGCCGTTTCACGTGAAACATTGGCGGAATGAACGAGCGCGGCCGAGCCGCGACCGAGGAGCGTGAGTGAGCGAGACGGCACAGCCCGGCGGGACCGCGGGCGACAACGATCGGGGACGCGATGCTGGCGATGCGTTTTCCGGGGTCTTTGCGGACCACGACAGCCCGCTCGCACGGGAAATGCTGGAAACGGAGCGAGCGAGGCGCGCGCTCGAATCGGCGGACTTCCCCCTCCCCTCGTCGACACGGGTCATCACCGTCGCCAACCAGAAGGGAGGCGTCGGCAAGACGACGACGAGCGTCAACGTCGCCGCGGCTCTCGCGGCCAAGGGAGCCCGGGTCCTCGTCGTCGACGCCGATCCACAGGGAAACGCCTCGACGGCCCTAGGGGTGACCCACACGAGTGGAACCCCCTCGACGTACGAGGTGCTCATCGAGGGTGTGAACATGGCCGAGGTCATGGTGATGTGTCCGGACATCCCGACCCTCGCGTGCGTACCCGCGACGATCGACCTCGCCGGCGCGGACATCGAACTCGTCAATCTCATGCGCCGCGAGTTCCGCCTCGCCGACGCCCTCCGCGACTTCCTCCAGAACGAGGGCCGCGACTTCCACTACATCTTCATCGATTGCCCACCGAGCCTCGGCCTCCTGACGCTCAACGCGATGGTTGTCGCCTCCGAGGTGCTCATTCCCATCCAGTGCGAGTTCTACGCGCTCGAAGGACTGAGCCAACTCATCCGTACGGTCGAGATGGTGCGGAAGCACCTCAACCCCGCGATCCACATTTCGACGATTGTCCTGACCATGTACGACGGTCGGACCAACCTCGCGAGGGAGGTCGCGGCGGACGTCCGGGGACACTTCCCCGCCGAGACGCTGGAGATCACGGTGCCGCGATCCGTTCGAATATCGGAGGCGCCGAGTTTCGGGAAGACGGTCATCACGCACGATCCCCATTCGTCCGGCGCCGTTGCGTACCTCGGCATCGCGAGGGAGATCGCCGCCCGCGGCTCTACGAAGGGCGCCTCATGAGCACTCCCCGCCGGGGTTTGGGTAAGGGCCTCGGGGCACTTATTCCGACCGAGGACGCCGGCGAGCGTCCGAGCGACGCCTTCTTCACCCCAACATCGGGGGGCGTGACCGGTCGCCGCGTCGGGGTCGGTCGCGATAGCCTCCTGCCGGTTCCCGGGGCGACCTTCGCGTTCCTACCGCTTGACGATATTGCGCCGAACGCTCGGCAACCCCGAACCGTATTCGACGAGGACGCTTTGGCGGAACTCGTCGGCTCGGTCAAGGAAGTGGGGATCCTTCAACCGGTCGTGGTGCGGCCGAGGCCGGAGGGGTCGGGTTACGAACTCATCATGGGCGAGCGCCGACTCCGCGCGGCGAAGACCGCCGGCCTCGACGCAATCCCGGCAATTATCCGTAATACGGACGATACCGACATGCTTCGCGATGCTCTCGTCGAGAACCTGCATCGAACCCAACTCAATCCGTTGGAGGAGGCGGCCGCGTACCAGCAACTGCTCGACGATTTCGGGGTGACCCATGAGCAACTCGCCGAGAGGCTTTCCCGATCGCGGCCCCACATCACCAACACTCTCCGATTGCTTCGCCTCCCTCCGCTCGTCCAGAGGCGCGTCGCAGCAGGCGTGCTCAGTGCGGGTCACGCTCGCGCCCTCCTCGGGCTCGACGACACCGAAGCGATGGAGCGCCTCGCGCAGAGGATCGTCTCGGAGGGACTCTCCGTCCGGGCGACCGAGGAGGCCGTCACGGTTGGGGTCGCGGCCAAGCGGCCGAGGAAGGCGACGGTGCGCCCGGGAGGGCGAACCGCAGCCCTCGATGAACTCGGGGATCGTCTCGGCGATCACCTCGACACGAGGGTCAAGGTCGAACTCGGTCGAGCGAAAGGCAAGATCGTCATCGAGTTCGCTAGCGTCGAAGACCTCAACCGGATCGTCGAGATCATCGACCCCCAGGACCCTGGGGTCCTCCGGTAGCACGCGGGAGACTCAAGCCCCCGACGGGACGTGCGCCCTATCGCTTATGCGCTAAGGAGGCGATCTCCTTGTAGACCTCCCCGAGTTCGCGACCCGACGCTTCGATCGCTTGCGGGAAGAGTGACGTTTCCGTCATTCCGGGGGCGATGTTCACGTCGAGGAACTGGGCCACTCCGTCGGCATCGAGGATGAGGTCGGTGCGGCTGAGGTTCCTGAGCCCCAGAGCTCGGTGCGTCTCAAGAGCGGCGGCGGCCACGGTGGCGGCCTGGTCTGTGTCGAGGCGCGCGGGCGCGAAGTATTCCGCGCGTCCCGCGTTGTAGCGAGCGTCGTAGTCGTAGTTCCCGTCCGTCACGATTTCGACCGCGGGCAAGGTGTACGCCTTCTTCCCGTCCCCAATGACCGACACGGCGACCTCGATCCCCGTCACGGCCTTCTCGATGAGCGCCACCTCCCCGTACGCGAAGCAATCCACCATCGCGCGCGGAAGATCCTCGGGCGTCGACACGGTCGTAACCCCAAGGGCCGAACCGCCACGAGCGGGCTTGACGACGACGGGAAGGCCGAGCCGATCGACCACCGCCCCCAAGACGTTCTCCGCCCCGAGTTCACGGAAGAGGCTCGCCGGAAGGGTCACGTGCTCGGGAGTCGCGACCCCGGCACGGCTGAGAACGGCCTTGGCCACGGGCTTGGACCAGGCGACGCGGGCGGCACCGGGGGTCGTGCCGACGTACTTGACCCCGCACATCTCCAGTACGTCTTGAAGGGAGCCGTCCTCACCGGAGGAGCCATGGAGGAGGGGCCACACGACGGTCTTCGACAGTTGGCGGAGGAACGGAATGATCTCGGTGTCGACATCCTTAACCTCGGTCTTCACCCCGAAGCTCCTCAACGCTTCCGCGACGCGTCGACCGGATCGAATCGAGACGTCGCGTTCGTGCGACAAGCCACCCGCGAGAATCAATACGTTCATGGTTTCTCCTTTGGAACGAACGTTACGCAAGATCGGGGGACGGGAACGACACGGTATCGGAGCCGCGAGCGACGGTGGTTCCGAAGGTACGGACGAGCTCGAGTTCCGCATCGATGACGGTCGACAGCCGCCTCACCCCTTCGTGAATCCGTTCCGGGGTGGGGTAGCAGTACGAGAGGCGCATGTGGTCCGCGCCTTGTCCGTCGAAGTAGAAAGCGGTGCCCGAGACGTAGGCGACCCGTGCGGTGATCGCTCGGGGAAGCATCGACTTCGCGTCGAGCCCCTCCGGCAACTGCACCCACGTATAGAAACCGCCGGCGGGTACGTTCCACGACCCGTCGGGAATGTACTCCTCGAGGGCCGTGATCATCGCGTCGCGGCGTTCGCGGTATTGCTCGCGGAAGCTCTTGATTTGGCCGAGCCAGTCGTGATGATCGAGGTAACTCGAGATGGCGAGCTGGGAAGCATTCGACGGGCAGAGAATCGCCGCTTCGGAGGCCAACACCAACTTCTCCCGCACGGCATGGGGAGCGACCGCCCACCCGACTCGGAAACCAGGGGCGAGCGTCTTGGAGAATGAGCCGAGGTAGATCACCCCCTCCGGATTCAACGCATGCATCGCGGGAAGGGGCTCGGAGTCGAAACCGAGAAGGCCGTAGGGGTTGTCTTCGAGGATGAGCACCTTGTAGCGACGCGCGATCTCCACCACTTGGGGTCGACGCTCCGCCGACAGGGTTACGCCCGCGGGGTTGTGGAAGTTCGGGACGACGTAGAGAAACTTGACCTTACGACCTTCGGCCTCAAGCCGGGCCAGGGTCTCCTCCAGGGCGGCAGGGATGAGCCCATCGGCATCCATGGCGACGTGAACGACGTCGGCCTCGTGGGCGCGGAAGACCCCGAGCGCGCCGACGTACGAAGGAGCCTCAGCGACGACGACGTCGCCGGGGTTAAGGAAGATCTTGGAGACGAGGTCGACGGCCTGCTGAGAACCGGTCGTCACGACGATGTCGTCGGGGTGTGCGGTGATGCCCTCGAGGTGCATGACGTCGAGGATCTGTTCCCGGAACGTCTCGTCACCCTGGCCAGAGCCATACTGGAGAGCCGTCTCCCCTCGCTCGATGATGAGGCGCTTCATCGTCTCCGCGATCTCCTCCAGCGGAAGCCCCCCGATGAAGGGCATGCCACCCGCGAGAGAAACCACCTCGGGACGATTGGCGACGGCGAAAAGGGCACGGATCTCGGACGATCGCATCGCAAGCGCGCGAGAAGCGTACGACCCCAGCCAAGGGTCGAGCCGTGTGCCTTCGGTATCCGGGTGGCTCATGCGCGACAGTCTTCCACGTTTTGCTGAACGTCTGAGATCCGGCAGACGTGACGCTAGGCGAGGAACTCCGTAAACAGGCGATCGAGGGCTTGTCGGTTCTGCGCCCCCGTCACCGAGTTCACCACCTTTCCGCCTTTGTAGAAGTTGATCGTTGGAAGGGAAACGATGGTGGACGCCTTGGCGGTGACGGGATTGGCTTCCGCGTCGACCTTCACGACCTTGACCTTGCCCGCGTACACACCCGCCATCTCGTCGAGGAGGGGGGAGACGGCCCGACACGGTTGACACCAGGCGGCCCAGAAATCGACGACGACGGGAAGGTCGGACGCGAGGACCTCGGCGTCGAACGTCGCGTCGGTGACTTCGACGGCATGTGCTGTCGACGCCCCCCTCGTCGCCGTGGTGGCCGATGGGGTTGAGGTGCTGGAGGAGTCCGCCAGACTGTCGAGGTAGTGCTGGGCGTCGATGGTCGCCGCGCAACCCGAGCCCGCGGCGGTGATCGCCTGGCGATACCGGGAGTCGACCACGTCGCCACACGCGAAGACGCCGGGAACGTTGGTCGCGGTGGTGCGACCCTGGACCACCACGTATCCCGCGGAGTCCGTGTCGACCACCCCCGTGACGAGTTCGGAACGGGGATCGTGACCGATCGCGACGAAGAGGCCCGTCGCATCGAGCGTGCGCTCCTCGCCCGTCGCCACGGAACGGACGCGGACTCCGGTGAGCTTGTCCTCACCATCGAGTCCGACGATCTCCGAGCTCAGGACAAACTCGATCTTCGGATCGGCCTGGGCGCGATCCGCCATGATCTTCGAGGCACGCAAGGCATCCCGACGGTGGATGAGATAGACCTTCGACGCAAACCGGCTGAGGAAGGTCGCCTCCTCCATGGCGCTATCGCCTCCTCCAACGACGGCGACGATTTGATCGCGAAAGAAGAACCCGTCGCACGTCGCGCACCACGAAACCCCGCGGCCGGAAAGGCGCTTCTCGTCGTCCAGCCCCAACTCCCGGTACGCCGAGCCCATCGCGAGGATGACGGCTTTGGCCTCGTGCGTCGTCCCGCTACCGGTGGTGACGGTCTTGACCGGACCCTTGAGCGAAAGCGCGGTTGCGTCGTCGAAGACGACCTCGGCCCCGAATCGTTCGGCTTGCGCCTGCAGGTTCTCCATGAGTTGTGGCCCCTGGATGCCGTCGATGAAGCCGGGGAAGTTCTCCACGTCCGTGGTGTTCATGAGGGCCCCGCCAGCGGTGATCGATCCGGCGATGACGAGGGGTCTCAAGCCCGCTCGGGCGGCGTAAATTGCCGCGGTGTAACCGGCGGGGCCGGATCCAACGATGACGATGTCTCGGGGGTCGGTCACGATGCTTCCTCTTGTTGTTCGTGGTGGGGACGAGTCCCGGAAGGGCTTCCCTCCTCCTAACAGATGCTAGTGACGTTGTGTTCCCTTGCTCCGGGGCGCGCCCTAGGAGTCGGCGGACGGGGAGGCCGAGGGGCCGAAGGTGAATTCGGGATATTCCTGTGGTGGTGGGTTGTGAAGGTCGATCGTGGGGACGTAGGGCGAGGTCACCCATTGGATGGCCCAGATGCCGATCAGAACGATGGCGACAAAGCCACCGAGCAAGAACCATCGCGTCGCGTTGATTTGCGGTCCGCCCGTGACGCGCGCCCGCACCTTCTCGAGGGCTCGCGTGATGGGGGAGAAACGGGGGAATCGCCTGCTGAGGGCGGACAGGACCGCTTCGAGGATGCTCGGGGTATCCTCGATGACCGCGACGTCCTCGAAGGTGTCGAGACTCCACGCGGCTTCTTCGTCGGTGATCGTGGGTGCGGCGGCGGGAGCAGCGGCGGCGTCCAGCACCGGGATCTCGTCGGTGATGGGGGCGGCTTCGACCACGGGCTCGTAGGCACGTCGAGGAAAGTGGCGGAGATCCGTAGACAGGGTGCGGAGCAGGCTGGGGTCCCACGTCCCGAGGACACGGACGATATTGGAGAGGCTGGGGCGGGCGCTTCCGTGCGAGAGAACGTACGCGAGGTCTCGTTCGGCTCGGGTTAAGTCGGGGGGGAGTTTTTCCGTTGGGAGGTCGACCGGATCCTCGCCGGAGACGGCTCGAACAAAGAGCGTCCCGAGGGCGAGAGCATCATCCCGTTCGGTGACGGAGCGTCGACCGGGAGACGAGGCGACGAAGGCCTCCACCACACCCGCACCGGCGAGGACGACCCGGCCGCGGTTCGTCACCGTCAGCAGTTCGGGGACGATTTCGCCGTGACGAAGCCCGCGTTCGGCTGCTGCGGCGACAACGCGGGTGGCCTCCCCGACGAGGGCGCGGGCGACGGGGGCGGGGACGAAGCGGCGAGCGAGGAGGGACGCGACGGAAAGGCCCTCGGGGGACTCAAGGACGGCATAGGGTCGCCCGGCATCCTCGGTTGTCTCGGACTCGATGAGCCCGGATTCGATGACGCGGGCGAACCGGGGGTCGCGGATGGTCCGGGCCCGTTCGATCGCGTCGAGGAGGGAGGCTCGTCCCGATGACTCGGCAACGAGAACAATGACCGGCAGGCCGAGTCGGGTGTCGTGCGCGTGCCACACTTCTGCGGAGGGAACGGAAAACGCTCCCGGCGCAAGGAGGACATAGCGCCCAGCACAAGCAAAGCCCAACTTCACGCGTATCCCCCGAGGTTCGTGTAGGAGGTTCCCGCGCCTATCGTACGCGGCGACGCAGCTTGCGAACGATGGGCGCGACAGCCGCCCGTCCCTCGTGAACCCCGAGGAGCGTCAGGAAAAGGATGTAGAGGCCGAGCATGAGCATCCCGACGAGCGCACAAATCGCGGCGGCGAGGGCGACCGAGGGGAAGCCGACCGGGGTGACGTCCGGACCAAGGCGAACGGCAAACCATCCCACGACGAGGGCGGGCATGACGGCGAGAACCGCACGAACGTGGGTCTGTGCGACCCTTCGACCGTCGAGACCCCCCAGGCGTCGTCGGAGTCCCCCGAGACGAAGGGCCATGGCGATGGCGTTGGAGGAAGCCATGCCGACGCCAATCGCCACCACCCACCAACGAGGCTCGAGGAGGGCTTGACCGAGGAGGGCAATGCCAACGAGCGCGACGGCCATGGGGATTTGGATAAGGAAGAGGGAACGCCCATCTTCGACGGCAAAGTAGGCGGCCTTGATGAGAACCATGGCCCCCAGCGGAACCAGGCCCAGGCTCATGGCGATGACAACGGGAGAGATGGTCCCCAGTTCGGCTGCTGTAGCGCTAGGGACCAGGACCCTTACGGCGGCCGGCGCGAGGGCGACGAGAGCCGCGGTGGAGAAGATCGAGAAGATCGCGATGGTGCGAAGGCCGCGGGAGACCTCGCCCCGAAGGCCGGGCATATCGTTCGCTGCTCCGAATCGGGACATTCCGGTAAACAGTGCGGTAACGATCGAGACGGTCACGAGGGAATGCGGGACGAGGTAGATGAGGAGAGCGTTCGTGTAGGCGGCGTTCGAAGCGACGTCGTGAGCGCCCTGGGTAGCGGGAGCCGCGGACGCGATGCGCGAGCACCACGCGACGCCCACCTGTTCGACGAGCACGGCGGCGAGGGTCCACCCCGCGACCTTCTTCACTCCGTCGAGTTCGCCGTGAGGCCCCGACCACTGGAAGCGCCACCGGTAACCCGAGCGGATGAGAGGCCGGATGAGCACAACGGCCTGAGCAACGATTCCCAGGGTCGCGACACCGGCGAGAAGGGCGATCTTTCCCGATCCCCACGTGGAAGCAAGCGACACGGTGCTCTCGGCGTTGGCGTGACGGCCAAAGAGCAGGAGGAAAGCGACGAGGCCGACGATGGCGACGACGTTGTTCGCGACAGGAGCCCACATGTACGGCCCGAAGCGTTCGCGGGCATTGAGGACTTGTCCCAGGAGCGCATACATCCCGTAGAAGAACACTTGAGGCATGCACCAGAGGGCAAACGCGATGGCGAGGGCCCGTTGATCCGAACTCCAGCCGGACGTGTAGATGCTGATCATCACGGCCGAACCCACGGTCAACACGACGGTGATGGCGAACAGCATCGTGCTTCCCAAAGTGATGATGCGATCGACGGTGCGTTTGCCATCCTTGCGAGCGAGGGCTCGAACGATCTGAGGGACGACGACGGCGTTGAGGACTCCGGACAAGAGGATCGAGTACATGACGGTGGGGATGGCATTGGCCCGGTCAAAGGCGTTCGCCGCGGGTGCATCAACCCCCAGCACCGCGACGAGGAGGGCGTTGCGAACGAATCCCAGAATGCGGGAGACCGCGGTCCCACTTGCCATGACCGCGGTGTTCCGATGGAGCGAACGCGGGGTGATGGGGAAGGAGTCCGGTTCGATCGAGGAGTCGGCAGCCGTCATGTCACAACTGGCTTTCGTCGTCGGGAAGGGGCGTGGGGCCCAGACGAGTGTCGGCGCGTCCCCTGCGTATGGTTCGGAACACTCCACCGATCAGGAGGGCAAACGCGAGGCTGGCGATGCCGATGGTGAAGGCGTCGCCCCACTGGGCACGGATCCTCATGTGCACCTCGGTCACCGGTGTCAGGCGAGTGCCGTCGTGGTTGGTGAGACTCACGCGGACGACAACGTTCCCGCTGGAGACCGCGGTTACCGGGATGAGAACCTGCTGCGTCGAACCGGGGGCCACGACCACCTCAGGGCGATCGTGGATGCGTAGGATCGGGGATCGGCTATTCAGCACGACGGTGACCGTGACCGCGACGTCGAGGTCGTTCTGGACGTTGACGGGAACATTCCCCGACGCGCTGATGAGGTTGAGGGAGCTACTGCCGGGAAGGCTTACCTTGGCCCTCACCTCGTCGATGTTGGCAATTGCTGTGGAGATCGCGGTATCTCGTGCCTCGGGGTCGCCACGGCGGTTGAACGCGAGGCTGCGAAACAGAGCGTCTTGGAGGGGAAGCGCGAAAGCTTGCGGATCCTCGGTGGCGGCGGCAAGGGCCAAGAGTCCTCGCAACGAGAGGCCAGCTCCCGTGACGGTCGATGCGGGGATGTCCGTCGACGACGGGGAAGAATCCGGGAGCGTCAGAATCGCCTGTTGATCGAGGTCGACGGCGCCCGTGAGAGGAAGGAACTCTGTCCACGGGCTATTGAGGAGAGCCGTGAGCGTGGGGAACTGTTGCGTGGATTCGACGGACCAGGAGGGTTCCGCTAGGGCAAGCACGGGGTTTCCGGCGGGGTTGCTCTCCGAGAGCAGGGCGGTCTCTGCGACAACCCGCGCGGGAGCCGTCGCGCTCCTTTCGGGACCCGCGCTAAGAGCAAGGCTGAGTCCGATGTCGGGAACGAGCAAGAGAGGGTCATCGTCAAGGGGTGGCTCACGATGGACGATTCCGGGGGCGACGCCGCCGGAATATCCGCTCAATTCAGACGAGTCCGAAGAGAACGACGGGACCACGATGACGGCGGACGCTTCGCGACTCACCGCAAGATCGACGGTTGCCGCGTCGAGGTCGGTAGCGAGGGCGATCCACGGAAGCGTGGAGAAGTAGGCGGGAGCCTCCTCGCGTGACTCATCGAGGGCATGATCGAGAATGTCTTGGCTTCCGTTGCGGGCAAGAGAGGCAACATCCAGGTTTCCGGCCGGGAGGAGGAACACGTTCGACGTGGATAGAAAGGCGGCGGATTCCGTGGAGAGCAGCGTGGGATCGACGGCGAACGTGACATCGGTATTCGCGGCAGCAGACACCAGGGCATCGACCCTTTCGGTTGTTCCGGACGCCACAACGACCACCGAGACGGGAGTGACGGTGGGGTCGGTGTCGAGCCATGTGGTACACGTGTGAACCTGCTGGAGGACCTGGCCATCGAGATCGAGGGTGATGGTCACGCCGTACACCCCCCACTCGCCTGGGGGTAGGGCAAGGACATTGGTGGGGGCGGAGGCGCTCACCGAAACGGATCCAGCAGCGGGAACTCCGGAATCTTCCCCGACGAGGGTTCGGGCAACTTCGCGGGTTTCCAGGTCGAGGGTGCCCGCGTCCCAGGAACTCAGCTGTGCACGGTCGGTGATCGGGCTCGTGGTGATGCGCATGACAAGGTTGAGCCCGATCGCGGGGGAAAGCGCTGTAGTGGAAACGCTTCCAGAAACCATGAGCGACTGACCCTCGCGAAGGATGGAAGGGCCGTAGTAACCGATCGTCAGGGAGGGGATCTCCGGATCGACTTCGGGGGAGGTCCCGATCGAGGGAAGGTGGGAGGAGCCGTTGGGGGCACCATTCGCGGCAAGCGCGGTGGGGGCGAGGGAGAAGAGGAGGAAGGCGGCGGCTCCGACGCGACCGACGAAGCGCCCCCACCTCAGGTGCCTTCCGGCCATCATCACCCCACGATCAGAAGGCCGGTGGCGAGTTCGGCCATCTTCCGCTCGTTGGGGTAGGAAAGGCGGGAGGGCAACTCTCGAAGCGCGACCCACTCCGCGACTTCGGCCTCATGATCGGGGTCGTTCTCGACGGTGAGCGAGGTATCGGACGCTTCGAGAAGGAAGTGGTGGACCACCTTGTGGACCCGTCGATCCTCGCCCGTAAACCAGTAGTCGATGAGGCCAAGATCGTGAATGACGTCCGCGGAGATTCCGGATTCTTCCTTGACTTCGCGGATGGCGGCTTGTTCTGGTGTTTCTCCCTCCTCGACGTGTCCTTTGGGGAGGCACCATTCCAGCTTGCCGCTGCGGTTTCGCCTCCCGATGACCGCGGCGAAAGCGATTCCGTCGACGACGTTGACGGCGATTCCCCCCGCCGAACGCTCGTTGACGACGGGAAGGTTGGGGGCTTTGGAGCTCCGTGTTGTACAGGGGCGCAAGCGCGAACCGGTCGGGGGCTCGGGCTTCGCCGGCGGGTGGGGCAAGGGCGACGAAGGCATGGCCTCACTCTAACGACCGGAGGCTCATGATGTGACGGGTGCCCACTATCTGGGATGCTTGGGTGTCGTGACAACGAAGCCCCCAACCGAGGAGACGCTCCGCAAACGTGCGGAGGGTCTCTGGACTGCGCTCCCGGGTGAGGTCATCGAGTTGGCGGAAGCCTTCGACGCGGCGGGCCACGAGATCGCCATGGTGGGAGGGCCCGTTCGTGACGCCTTCCTCGGCCGATCAAGCGCGGACTTCGACTTTGCCACGTCCGCTACTCCAGAAGAATCGGAACGATTCCTGGGTCGATGGGGAGATGCCCTCTGGGACATGGGGAAGGAATTCGGGACGATCGGGGCGAAGAAGAACGATCTTACGGTTGAGGTGACGACCTACCGTGCGGATACGTACGACGCCGACTCGCGTAAACCGGCGGTGGCGTTTGGGGATTCGCTCGAGGGAGACCTCGCACGGAGGGACTTCACGGTCAATGCGATGGCCGTCAAGCTTCCCTCGAGGGAGTTTGTCGACCTGTTTGGGGGTCTCAGCGACCTGGCCGCGGGGCTCTTGCGGACACCCATCGAACCGGACGTGTCGTTTGGCGACGATCCGCTGAGGATGATGAGGGCTGCCCGCTTCGCGTCGCAATTGGGGTTCGAGGTGGAGGCCGGGACCTTCGAGGCGATTCGCGTGCTGAGGGAGCGGATTTCTATCGTCTCGGCGGAACGGGTGCGAGACGAGTTGATTCGACTCATGCTGGGGGCGAACCCGCGAGCGGGCCTGACCTTGCTCGTCGATTCCGGGTTGGCGGACATCGTGCTCCCCGAGGTGCCCGCGCTCAAACTCGAGGTGGACGAGCACCATCGCCACAAGGACGTGTATGAGCATTCGCTGACGGTGGTGGACCAGGCGATCGACCTGGAGACGGGACCCGACGGGCCGGTCCCCGCTCCCGACCTCGTTCTCCGCCTCGCCGCCCTGTTGCACGACATTGGAAAGCCCGCCACGAGGGCGTTCGAACCGGGAGGTGTGGTGACGTTCCACCACCACGAGGTGGTCGGAGCGAAGATGGCGGCGCGGCGTCTCAAGGCGCTGCGATTCGACAAGGCCACCATCCAGGCCGTGGCCAAACTGACCGAACTGCACTTAAGGTTCCACGGGTACGGCGAAGCCCAATGGTCGGACGCGGCCGTGCGGCGGTACGTCACCGACGCGGGCGATCAACTTGAGCGTTTGCACCGCCTGACCCGGGCCGACTGCACCACCCGAAATCGGCGCAAGGCAGACCGCTTGTCGTTCGCGTACGACGACCTGGAACAGCGCATCGCGGACCTCCGGGAGCGGGAGGAGTTGGCGTCCATCCGTCCCGACCTCGACGGCACGGAGATCATGGAGATCCTCGGGATCGGGCCAGGCCCGCTAGTGGGAAAGGCCTATGCCCACATGCTCGCGATCCGCATGGAGCAAGGCCCCCTCGCGCCGGACCGCGCCCGCGAGGAATTGCTTGCGTGGTGGGCCGCACGCAACGAGAGCGCAGGCGCCGAGGACTAAGGTGTCGCGACGTCGGCGACCGTGGTGCGGACGCCGCGCGGCTGGGTGGGGGCGATCGCGTAGAAGCCAGCGAGGATCACGTACCCGATCGTGGCGACCGTCATGACGGGGACGGAGTAACCGTCGTCGGGAAGCACGAACGCACATACGGCGGCGGACGCCATGAGGGCGAGGTTATACGTCATGTCGTAGAGGGTGAAGGCTCGGCCTCTGACCCCGTCTTCCGTGTCGCGTTGGACGATCGTGTCGATGGCGATCTTTCCCCCCTGGACGGCGAAACTGACGACGACCGCGGCGGTCAGGAGGGCAGCACGGGAACTCGAGAGCGCGAGGAGGCCCTGGCCGAGCGCGCCGACGATCAGGCACAGGACCACCCATCGGTGCCGAGAGATCACGTGCCCGAGCGCCGGGGTGACGACCGCCGCGAGACCAAAGCCGCACCCCGCGGCCACGAGCACGAGGCCGAACTGGCCCAGGCCGTCGGATCCCTCCACCCCGGTGGGATTCGCTAGAAGCGTCCTCGAGATCAATATCGAGGCAACGAACATCAGTCCGTAGAGGAAGCGTTGGGCACCCATGACGATGAGGGCGTGCAGGGGCGTGAGGCGCCGGGCGAGGTAGGAGGCTCCGGTGCGCAAGCCGTGAACGAGGTCGCGAAGGTGCTCGCGCATGCGAGCCGCGTCGAGCTTCTTGATGGGACCGAGCTCGGTGCGCCCGATCGTCGTCGTGACCCACGACGAGATACCAAAGGTCACACCGGAGGCGACGAGGGCCGCGATGGGTTTGGCGTCGTCGGAGAGGCCGGGGGCGAAGAAGGAGACGACGACACCGATACCGGCTCCCGCGAGGGCGGCGAGCGTCCCGAGCGTCGGCAGGATCGAGTTCGCGGTGAGGAGGTCGTCGTCGGAGACGACGCGGGGGATGGCCGCCGTCATGGCCGCGAGGAGGAAGCGGTTGATCGATAGGGCGACGAGCGCGGCGAGGTAGATGAGGAGGTCGGGCCCATGAATCACCATGAGGTAGCCGAGGAGTCCGGCGATGCCGAGCCGGACGAGGTTTCCCCAGAGGATGATGCGCTGGCGATTCCACCGGTCGATAAGTGGCCCGGCGAACGGTCCGATCACGGTGAAGGGGGCGAGGAGGAGGAGGAAGCCGAGGGCGATCGCCGGGGCCGTTGCCTGTTGGGTCGGGTCGAAGAAGAGCATCGACGCGAGTCCCGCCTGAAACATGCCGTCCCCCAGTTGGCTCGTGAGGCGCGAACCGGTGAGCCTGCGGAAGCCAGAACCCTTGAGGAGGTGTCGGAGTTCGGTGGCGGCGGACACGCGGCCACTCTACGACCATGGACGATCATTCGCCGCGCCTGACTGCCAACGGAAAGGCGATACGGGTAGCCTGGGGTCTGAAGAGAAGCATCCGAACGAGAGGAGACGGCATCGTGAACATGGGGGAAGCGGTCGTCGCGTGCTTGCGCAAGTACTCCGACTTTTCGGGGAGGGCTCGACGATCGGAGTACTGGTGGTTCTTTCTCGCCGAGGTGCTGATAGGAATTCTCCTCGTCGTTATGTTCGTGTCTTCACTGCGGCCGGCCATCGAGCCGATGCGGGACGACCTTGAGGCTGGTCGTATCAGGACCTTGAACCAATTCATCGAGGGGGGCGATTGGCAGAAGGTCACCGGTGCGCTTTTCGCGTTCGGCGCGGTCGCGATCATCTTGGCCATTCCGATGTACGCCGCCGGGGCGAGGCGTCTTCACGACATGGGGCAGTCCGGCCTCTGGCTGCTCTTGAACTTCGCCTACGTCATCCCGTTCGCGGGCCTTGTGCCGCTCATCATGT
>CAZMCU010000002.1:68325-69829 GCA_964564915.1 uncultured Demequinaceae bacterium
CTCTTGAACTTCGCCTACGTCATCCCGTTCGCGGGCCTTGTGCCGCTCATCATGTGCATGATCGATGGCCAGGACCACGAGAACCGGTGGGGTCCGGATCCGAAGGCGGGCGAACGCGTGGGGTGGGGAAACGTCCCGCCGGAACCTTACGGACCACCCAGCTAGCCGAGCCGGGGACCGCTAGCGTGGCCCCATGAGTCAAGCCCAGGCGATCGCGGACGCGACGCCGACGACGCGAGACCGTTACGTCGACTTCCTACGCGTCGCATCGCTCGGCGGGGTGATCCTCGGCCACTTCCTCATGGCCGTCGTCGACGACCGGCCGGGAGCGGTGACCGACGGGGCATTTTCCTTCACCAACATTCTTTCGCTTGAGGCGTGGGCGAGACCGGGGACGTGGATCCTCCAGGTCATGCCCATTTTCTTTGTCGTCGGCGGGTTCGCGCACGCGACGTCGTGGCGGTCGCTTCGACGACGTGGGGGTGGGTATGCGGACTTCGCACGAGCGCGCATCGGGAGGCTCGTCACGCCCGCCCTCGTATTCATCGCGGTAGGGATGGTGGCGGGAGCCGTGGTCGAGGGGACGCTCGGGAAGAACAACGACTACGAGCCCGTAATGCAGGTGGCGGGGCAATTGCTGTGGTTCATCGGCATCTACCTCATCGCGGCGGGATTCGCGCCGTTGATGCTGCGCCTTCACGAGCGTTTCGGTTGGCGGGCGCTTGCGGGGTTGCTCGCGGCCGTGATTGCGGTTGATGTTCTCCGGCTGGCCGTGACGTCCGTGGGGATCGGGGGTACGGAGGTGAGCCTCGATGGGGTTAAGTGGCTGAACTTCGCCTTCGTGTGGTTGTGCATCCACCAGGTGGGGTTCTTCTACGCCGACGGCGTTGCCGACCGTTTGGGGGTCCGGCGTCTGGGGGCGTGGATGCTCGGGCTCGGGGTGTCCGCCACCGCGCTACTCATGTGGCTCGGTCCGTACGGCACCTCGATGGTGTCGTTCCCTGGCGAAACGCTGTCGAACCTCACTCCCCCAACCGTCGTGCTCGTCACGTTTGGGATTGCGCAAGCCGGGGTGTTGCTGCTGTTCCGCAAGCGGGCTTCGAGGTGGCTGGAGAAGCCGCGCGTCTGGAGGACGGTCATCGCGGGGGGTGCGCTCGCGATGACGGCGTACCTGTGGCACTTCTGGGCGCTCATCCTCATGTACGTGGGTTTCCACCTGTGGGCCGGACCGCTTCCCGAGCCGACGACCGCCGCGTGGTGGTGGCTGCGGATTCCCCAGTTGGTGGTGTTCCTGGTGCTGGTCGCGGTGTTGGTGACCGCGTTCCGTTGGGCCGACGCACCGCCGCGTCGACGTGAGGTGGCGGGGCCGAGGTGGTGGCGGGCGACGGTGGCGGCGGTTGGGGTCGCGGCCGCGATCGTCGGGATGTTGGGCTTCGCCGTCGTCGGGTTCCGGGGTGTCCTCAGCGGATTCGTCGCTCACGTGGTGGGTGTTCCGATGACAGCC
>CAZMCU010000002.1:69929-72216 GCA_964564915.1 uncultured Demequinaceae bacterium
CTACGTCCAGCGCGGAAGTGAGGCGATGTTCTCCGTCAGTTTGCGCGCGGCGAGTGGAGGCACGCCCTGCTTGACGATCGCTTCGATTGCCTTGGCTTGAACGGCTTCCATGGGGCCGTCGGGAAGCGTGAACTTGCCCTTGGCGTAGCAAGTTTTGCAGTATGACGTGCTCGGTGACCCGTCGGCCTCGGTGCCGCACGTGTCGTCGCTCAGCGGAATGCCGCAACTCTCGCATCGGCTCATGAACGCCTCCTGACTAACCCCGATGTTACCCGCCCCAAGGTGAACCGGGCGGTGTCCCTGTGAACATGTCCACAGGCATCGAATTGTGAGTCCGCAGCCTTCGACGACCGAGCCTTCGACGACCTAGTGTGTCGCAGCGACGAGGATGGCCGGGCTAGCGCGTGGTGCGCCGCAGCGGGCGTTGAGTGCCGATTCCAGGTTCGGATCGGCACTCAACACCCGCTAGGACGCTCGATAGCGGCTACCGCTCGACCTCGCCAGCGATGAACGCCTCGACCAAGGAACGAGCCTTGGTGTCCTCCATCTGGATGGGGGGCGTCTTCATGAAGTACGACGCGGGGCTCGTGATCGCCCCACCGATGCCGCGATCCTTGGCGATCTTGGCGGCACGGACGGCGTCGATGATGATACCGGCCGAGTTCGGGGAGTCCCACACCTCGAGCTTGTACTCCAGGTTCAAGGGAACCTCGCCGAACGCGCGGCCCTCGAGGCGCACGTACGCCCACTTGCGGTCGTCGAGCCACGGGATGTAGTCCGACGGGCCGATGTGCACGTTCCGGGCACCCATGTCGTGGTCCATGTTGGATGTCACGGCGTTGGTCTTCGAGATCTTCTTCGACTCAAGGCGATCGCGCTCCAGCATGTTCTTGAAGTCCATGTTGCCGCCGACGTTGAGCTGGTACGTGCGGTCCAAGATGACGCCGCGGTCCTCGAACAGGCGAGCCAGCACGCGGTGCGTGATGGTTGCGCCCACCTGGGACTTGATGTCGTCACCAACGATCGGCACGCCGGCGTCCTCGAACTTCTTGGCCCATACGGGGTCGGACGCGATGAACACCGGGAGCGCGTTGACGTACGCCACCTTGGCGTCGATCGCGCACTGGGCGTAGTACTTATCCGCGTCCTCGGAGCCGACGGGCAGGTAGCAGACCAAAACGTCGGTCTTGGTGTCCTTCAGAACCTGAACGACGTCAACCGGCGCCACGTCGGACTCGGTGATGGTCTCGCGGTAGTACTTGCCAAGGCCGTCGAGCGTGTGGCCGCGCTGAACGATGACGTTCGTCTTGGGCGCATCACAGATCTTGATCGTGTTGTTCTCCGAGGCCTTGGTCGCCTCGACCAGCTCCTTGCCAACCTTGAGCGCGTCGACGTCGAACGCCGCCACAAACTCAATGTCGCTGATGTGATAGTCCCCGAACTGCACGTGCATGAGGCCGGGAACGGTATCGGTGGGTTTCGCGTCCTTGTAGAACTCGATTCCCTGAATGAGCGACGTCGCGCAGTTGCCGACGCCGATGATGGCCACACGCAACTTAGCCATTGTTTCCCCTTACCTTGTGGTCCGCCTAGGCGGAATGTTTGTCCATCCCGCCAAGGGCGGATCGTTCTTCCTCGATCAATCGGTCAAGCCACTCGACCTCGCGCTCGACCGTTTCGAGGCCGTGACGCTGAAGTTCCGCTGTGTAAGCGTCGTGCCGATCGCGAACGCGCCGGAGGGAGGCTCCCGCCTCTTCCATGCGTTCCGCGAGCCTGCTGCGACGTCCCTCGAGGATGCGGAGGCGAGTCGCGGGGTCGGTGCGATCGAACATCGAGAACCGCACGTCGAACGTGCCGTCCTCCCACGACGACGCACCCGCGTTCGCCAACTCCTCCTGAAGTCTGGTCCTTCCAGAATCCGTCAAGCTGTACACGATCCTCGAGCGGCGCGATCCCTTCGTGGCGGCGTTAGCGGCGTCCATGCCGATGAGTCCGGACGAGACCATGCGCTTCAGGGCGGGGTAGAGGGAGCCGTAGCTCAAGGCCCGGAACGGTCCGAGTTCGCTCCCCAACCGCTTGCGGATCTGGTACCCATGAAGGGGAGAGTTCTCGAGTACGCCCAAGATCGCGAACGTCAACACGTTCGAGTGGGCCATCTTTCGTCTCCCTTGTCCTGCGATCGATGCGGCACCGACGGCGCCGCGACATGTCACGGTAGCATAACGTTGTATCGGCGCGATACATCGAACGCCAAACCGCTTCGGGTCGACGGGGGCGAAACGGGACA
>CAZMCU010000002.1:72316-77785 GCA_964564915.1 uncultured Demequinaceae bacterium
CGCACGGGCGCGACGCGTACCGCGACGACGCAAACGAGAGCGGGGGCGCCACGCAAACCACCGCGGAAATGGTGGGTGACGGCGATACGCAAGACCCTTTTCTGGGGACTGCTGTCGACCCTCGTCCTCTCGACGATTGTGTTCGTGGGATCCGTCATCGTGTACTCGCGCCTCCCGAACCTGGTCCCGGACGACTTTGCCCAAGCTCAAGCCTTGACCGTGTACTACTCGGACGGGACGCACGTCATGGGGAGGTTGGGCCTGGCCAACCGTGAGAACGTCGCCATCGACACGTTGCCGGATTGGGTGCCCCACGCCGTCGTCGCGGCGGAGGACCGAACCTTCTACACCAACCCCGGCCTTGACCTTCTCGGGATGACGCGAGCGATGTTCAAGACGATCGTGACGGGGCATCGGCAGGGGGGGTCGACCATCACCCAGCAATACGTTGAGCGGTACTACGTCGGCAAGACGACGACGGACCTCATGGGGAAGTGGAGGGAGGCGCTCCTCGCGCTCAAGATCGATCGGGAGCAAGACAAGGATCAGATCCTCGAGAACTACCTCAACACGATCTACTTCGGCAGGGGGGCGTACGGAATCCAGGCCGCGGCGCGCGAGTACTACGGCAAAGCCGCGTCCGAACTCACGCTCTCCGAGGCGGCGATGCTCGCCGGCATCATCCCCGCGCCATCCGCGTGGGACCCCAGAAACAACCACGACCAAGCGGTCTACCGGTGGAACTACGTGCTCGACGGGATGGTCGACCTCGGCTACCTCACGGCCGCCGCCCGGCTGCGACTCGACTTCCCCGAACCGATCCCGTACCAGAACGAGGACGTGTTCGGTGGAACCCAGGGGTACATCTTGAGGGCGGCGATCGACGAGGCGATGGCGGAGATGAATGTCTCGGAGGAAGACATCGAGATGCGGGGGTACTCGATCATTACGACGATCGATTGGGGCACGCAGCAGGCGGCGGAGGCTGCGGTGGCGTCGATGGCGACGGACCACAGCCCCAACCTTCATGTGGCGATCGTGACCCTCGACGTCCAGACGGGGGCGATCACGTCGATGTACGGCGGGGCGGACTACCTGGTGCGGCAGCAGAACGCGGTGACCCAGGACATCGCCCAGGCGGGGTCGACGTTCAAGCCGTTCGCGCTTGCGGCGGCGCTGGAAGGCGGGATGGCGTTGGAGTCGGAGTACAGCGGGGCGTCACCCCAGGTGGTTCAGGGATTCCAACATCCCGTTCAGAACTTTGCGGGTGAGAACTTTGGTCAGATTGACCTGATCGAGGCGACGGCGGAATCCGTCAACACCGTGTACGTCCAACTCGCGCGCGACGTTGGACCCCAGAAGGTTGTCGAGGCCGCCGTGGAGGCCGGCCTCCCCGAGGACACGGCGGGCCTCGAGGCGAACCCCGCCAACGTCCTAGGGACGGCGTCGCCCCACCCGATCGACATGGCGGAGGCGTACGCGACCTTCGCCTCCGGAGGCGTGCACCACGACGCGTATCTCGTTGAGCAGGTTCTGGGGCCGGAAGGGGAGGTTCGGTACCTCCATGTCGTCGAGGGGGAGCGCAGGTTCACGAGTGCGGTGATGGCGGAGGTGACGTACGCGATGCAGCAAGTGGTGAACTACGGCACTGGGTCGTACGCTCACCGCCTCGGGCGTCCGATCGCGGGAAAGACGGGGACGTCGTCCGATAACAAGTCGGCGTGGTTCATTGGGTTCACCCCTCAGATCGTGGGCGCGGTCGCGATGTACCAGATTGGGGAGGACGGATCCGCGGAAGACATCACCCCGTTCGGGGGGTTCCGCCAGATCACGGGAGGCTCCATCCCCGTCAGGCTGTGGACCGACATGATGGCGACGGTTCTGGCGGAGCTTCCCGTGGAGCAGTTCCCCCCGAGGAGTCACATCGGAACGGCGATCATCCCGTCCCCCTCGCCGAGCCCCTCCCCCTCCCCCTCCCCGAGCCCGTCGCCCTCGCCCAGCCCGTCACCTTCCCCGAGCCCGTCCTACCCCGTCGTCTCGCCGTCGCCTTCGCCCGTCGTCCCGTCGCCGTCCCCCAGCGTGAGCCCCTAGTCCGGTACCCGCGAGGCCCCCAAGGGCTGTACCCTTGTCCGCGTGCCTCCTTCGGGTGGCACGGTCGCATGACCCTCCTGTCACGGAAAGACCGTGGCCGCTTAGCCCAGAGGAGGTGGGTTGTTAATGCGCCAGTACGAAATCATGGTCATCCTGGACCCCGAGGTTGACGAGCGAACGGTTGCCCCGTCGCTCGACACGTACCTCAAGGTGGTGAAGGAAGGCGCCGGCACCATCGACAAGATCGACATTTGGGGCCGCCGTCGCTTGGCCTATCCCATCAAGAAGCGGACCGATGGCATCTACGCCGTCATCAACTTCACCGCTCCGTCGGCGACGGCGAAGGAGTTGGAGCGTCAGCTCGGCCTCAACGAGGTCGTCCTCCGTTCGATGCTCCTGAGGCCGGACGCTCACTAGGGAACCGGAAGCGAGGACAACATGGCAGGCGATACTCAGATCACCGTCGTCGGGAACCTCACGGCGGACCCGGAACTGCGGTTCATCCAATCGGGGGCGGCCGTGGTGAACTTCACCGTCGCGTCGACGCCCCGCTCCTTCGACCGCAACACGAACGAGTGGAAGGACGGCGAGACGCTGTTCCTTCGGTGTTCGCTGTGGCGGGAGGCCGCGGAGAACGTTGCGGAGTCGCTCACGAAGGGCATGCGGGTGATCGTCTCCGGACGGCTCGTGTCCCGGTCGTGGGAGGCCAACGGGGAGAAGCGCACCGTTAACGAGGTGCAGGTGGACGAGGTGGGTCCGTCGCTCAAGTACGCGACGGCCAAGGTCACTCGGACCCAGCGCTCCGGTAGCGCATCCGGGGGCGGAACATCGGGGGGTGCCCCCGCGGGAGGCTCGGACAACGACCCGTGGGCCACGGCCCCCTTGTCGGACGAGCCCCCCTTCTAACAGAAACGTCAATCGTTTGGGAGACAGCATGGTCAAGCCAGAAGTTCGTAAGCCGCGGAAGAGGACGAATCCGCTGCAGAATGTCAAGGGCGCGACAATCGACTACAAGGACACCGCGCTCTTGAGGAAGTTCATTTCCGACCGCGGGAAGATCCGGTCGCGTCGGGTCACGGGTGTCAGCGTGCAGGAGCAGCGTCAGATCGCCCGTGCCGTCAAGGTCGCGCGCGAGATGGCGCTCCTTCCCTATGCCGGTTCCGGCCGGTAGGGGGTTGACATGGCGAAGGTGATTCTCACGCACGAGGTCGCAGGCCTCGGGGTCGCGGGTGACGTGGTCGAGGTGAAGGACGGGTACGCCCGGAACTTCCTCATGCCGCGTCGGCTCGCGGCGCGCTGGTCGGCGGGTGCCGAGCGGCAGATCGATGGGATGCGGAAGTCGCAGCGTGCCAAGGCGCTCGCGAGCGTCGAGGAGGCGCATGCGGAGCGGGACAAGTTGCAGTCCGGCCCGGTTGTGATCCTGGCGAAGGCCGGCGAGACGGGGCGCCTCTTCGGTGCCGTGACCCCGGCGATGATCGCCGAGGCGATCGGGGATCGGGCGGTCGTGGACAAGCGACGCATTCACGTCGCGTCGCCGATCAAGGCGCTGGGTGAGTACCAGGTAGAGATCGGTTTGCACGACGGCGTGAGCGCCACCGTGACCATCCTGGTGGTGTCCGAGGCGTAAGTTTCGATGGTGGTGGTTGCGGGCCCGGACCTCGAAAGAGGCCGGGCCCGCAACACGCCCAAGCTCGACACGCCGAGAGGTTTTCCCCACGGGTTGTCCCCCGTGACAGGGGAGTGTTGTGCCTGGTAGATGGGCGATTGGGGTCTCGGGGTCGCCGAAATTCACACCCGTGTCCACAGGCGCACCGGTGTGGGGTCGGGGTTACCCACAGGTGGTCCACGGGCTTTCGGGAATCGTCCACACGTTGGGGTTGCGAGCGTTTGCGGACGGGGTCAGACCCCGCTAGCCTCGCCAGGCAGATGCGTACCGTGGGAACGCGTCGGGCGGGAATGTCATAGGTGTGAGGGACCCTGGTCTCATGGCCGGGAGCGGGTCGACTCCGGCCAACGATGATGTGGAGGGAGAGCGATGACCGTCGAGGAGTTTGCCGCGGTCGTGAGCGGTTTCGACCGTCGGCCTCCTCAGAACCTTGAGGCGGAACAGAGCGTCCTCGGCGCGATCATGTTGTCCAAGGATGCGATGGGCGACGTGGTCGAGGTCCTCCAGAGTCAGGACTTCTACAAGCCGGCGCACGAGACGATTTTCAACGCCGCCGCCGACCTGTTCCGGTCGGGGCATCCGGTCGATGCGATCACGATTGCCGCGGAGTTGCAGGCCGCGGGGTCGCTGGGGCGTATCGGCGGGGCGGAATACCTTCACACGCTCATCGCGGCCGTGCCGTCGGCCGCGTCCGCCGGGTATTACGCCCGGCTGGTACGGGAGCAGGCGATCCTCCGGCGCCTGGTCGAGGCGGGGACGCGCATCGCGAACATGGGGTTCGCGGGGGATGGGGACGTCGACGACATCGTCGACGGCGCCCAGGCGGAGGTCTTCGCGGTCACGGAGCGGAAGAACTCCGAGGACTACATGTCGGTGGGCGACGCGATGGCGCGGACGCTCGACGAGGTGGAGGCGGCGGACAAGCACGACGGCACGCTCCTGGGTGTGCCCACGGGGTTCACCGAACTGAACGAGATCACCGGGGGGCTCCAGAAGGGGCACATGGTGGTGATCGCGGCCCGTCCGTCGATGGGGAAGTCGACGCTGGGCTTGGACATCTGCCGGGCGGCGGCGATCGCGGGTGGGATCACGTCCGTCATCTACTCGCTGGAGATGACGCGGGAGGAGATCACCAAGAGGTTGTTGTCCGCGGAGTCCGGCGTCAAGTTGACCCAGCTGCTGCGGGGGCCGATGGGTCCGAACGACTGGCAGCGCCTCGCCGCGACGGCGGCGCGGGTGTCGACGGCGCCCTTGTTTATCGACGACTCGCCGAACATGACGCTCATGGAGATCCGCTCCAAGTGCCGCCGCCTCAAGCAGCGGGAGAATCTCGGGCTCGTCGTCGTCGACTACCTGCAGCTCATGTCGTCGGGTAAGAAGGTGGAGTCGCGTCAGCAGGAGGTGTCCGAGTTTTCGCGGGCGCTCAAGCTGCTCGCCAAGGAGCTCGACGTGCCGGTGGTCGCCATCTCGCAGCTCAACCGCAGCCCGGAGCAGCGCGGCGACAAGCGCCCGATGCTGTCCGACATGCGCGAGTCGGGCTCGATCGAGCAGGACGCCGACCTGGTGATCCTCCTCCACCGCGACGACCTCTACGACAAGGACGCCCGCCCCGGCGAGGCCGACCTCATCATCGCCAAGCACCGCAACGGCCCCACCAAGACGATCGCGGTCGCGTTCCGCCGCGACTACACGCACTTCACGGACATGCCCCC
>CAZMCU010000003.1:0-67630 GCA_964564915.1 uncultured Demequinaceae bacterium
GCGCCGATTTTCAGCACTCATGGTCTGCAGGCGCTCCTCAGGCCTCCCTGCAGACGCTGAGTGCCGGATTCGCGGCTATTTTCAGCACTCATCGACTGCAGGAACACCGATGGTCGCCCTACCCGAGCACCGCGCCTTGCGACGCGCTCCCGACCAGCTTGGTGTACTTGGCGAGCACTCCGTGCGTGAACGTGTGGGGCAGGGGCTTCCAGCCCTTCTTGCGAGCCTCACGTTCGGCGGTGTCCACCAGAAGGTCGATCGTCTTGTTCTTGACGTCGAGGCGGATCCGGTCTCCGTCGCGCACAAACGCGATCGGTCCAGCGTCGGTGGCCTCCGGCGCGATGTGGCCCACGCACAGTCCCGTCGTCCCCCCGGAAAACCGCCCGTCGGTCACGAGCAGCACATCCTTATCCAGCCCCGCCCCCTTGATCGCCGCGGTGATGGCGAGCATCTCCCGCATGCCGGGCCCGCCCTTGGGCCCCTCGAAGCGGATCACGACGACGTCTCCCTTGGTGATCGTCCCGTCCTCCAGCGCGTCGAGCGCGGCGCGCTCCCGCTCGAATACGCGAGCCGTGCCCTCGAACACGTCGGAGTCGAAACCCGCGGACTTCACCACGGCCCCCTCCGGGGCGAGCGAACCCTTGAGGATGGTGATGCCACCCGTCCGGTGGATGGGGTTGTTCATCGCCCGGACGATCTTGCCGTCGAGGTCCGGGGGATTGATGCCCGCGAGGTTCTCGGCGACCGTCTTTCCCGTCACCGTGAGCGCATCACCGTGGAGGAGGCCAGCATCGAGCAGGGCCTTCATGACGACGGGCACACCGCCGACGCGGTCGACGTCGTTCATGACGTACGCACCGAACGGCTTGAGGTCACCGAGGTGGGGCACCTTGTCGCCGATGCGGGAGAAGTCGTCGAGGGTGAGATCGACGTCCGCCTCGTTGGCGATCGCAAGGAGGTGGAGCACGGCGTTGGTCGAGCCGCCGAACGCCATGACCACCGCGATCGCGTTCTCGAACGCCTCCTTCGTCATGACCTGACGCGCCGTGATACCGAGGCGTAGCATCTCGACGACCGCCTCGCCCGAGCGGTGGGCGTAGGCGTCACGGCGTCGGTCGGCGCTCGGAGGCGAAGCGGAGCCCGGTACGGACATGCCGAGGGCCTCGGCTGAACACGCCATCGTGTTCGCGGTGTACATCCCCCCGCACGCGCCCTCACCGGGACAGATGGCCCTCTCGATGCGGTCGACGTCGCCCTCGGACATGAGCCCCTTGAAGCACGCCCCCACGGCCTCGAACGCATCGATGATCGTCACGGGCTTCTCGGTCCCGTCCTCGAGCTTGACCCATCCGGGCGCGATCGTCCCCGCGTAGAGGAAGGTCGCGGCGATGTCGAGCCGCGCCGCGGCCATGAGCATCCCCGGGAGGGATTTGTCGCAACCGGCGAGCAGCACGGCACCGTCAAGGCATTCCGCCCGCATGACCGTCTCGACGGAGTCGGCAATGAGGTCGCGTGAGGGAAGGGAGAAGTGCATGCCCTCGTGACCCATCGCGATGCCGTCGCTGACGGAGATCGTCGCGAACTCCAGTGGGTACCCGCCCGCGGCATGGACACCTTCCTTCGCCGCCGCCGCGAGGCGGTCGAGCGACAGGTTGCACGGGGTGATCTCGTTCCAAGACGAGGCGACGCCGATCTGCGGCTTGGGCCAGTCTTCGTCGCCCATGCCGACGGCGCGAAGCATTCCTCGGGCTGCCGTCGCCTCCAAACCGTCCGTAACCGTGCGGGAGTGGGGCTTGATGTCGGAACCGCTTGTCATGCCTCCGAGTCTAGGCCGACGCCTTCGGTCAATCTGTACCACTCAAGTGACAGATTTCCTGGGGACGGGAGTAGCATCGTGGCTTGTGCCCTACGGCCTGAAAGACATCAAGCGCATCCTCCTGGGTCGGCCCATCGCCTCCCACCACCTCGAGGGTCAAGGACTGCGCAAAGCGATCGCCCTGCCCGTGTTCGCTTCCGACGCGCTTTCCTCCGTGGCGTACGCCCCCCAAGAGCTCCTCATGATTCTTACCCTGGGAGGGCTTTCCTTCCTCTCCTTCGCCCCGTGGGTAGCCGCGGCGATCATCGGCCTCCTTCTCGTCGTCGTCGCCTCCTACCGTCAACTCGTCAAGGCATATCCGTCCGGAGGGGGAGACTACGAGGTCGCCCACCGCAACATCGGCGCATGGGCGGGGATGATCGTCGCTGCTTCCCTCCTCGTCGACTACATCCTCACCGTCGCCGTTTCGATTGCCTCTGGTGTGGACAACATCATCTCCGCTTTCCCCGACCTCAACCGCTGGCGAGTCGAGATGGCCATCGGCATCATCGTCATGCTCGTCGCCATGAACCTCAGAGGCGTGCGCGAGTCCGGTAAGGCGTTCGCGGTGCCGACGTATCTCTTCATCGGAAGCGTCGGGATCACGATCCTCGTGGGGCTGCTGCGGCACCTCTTCGGTACGCTTCCCGACGCCGAGTCCGCCGGATACACCGTCCTCACCCCATCGATGGGGCAAGCGGCCATCGTCCTTCTTCTCCTTCGCGGCTTCGCGAGTGGCTGCGCGACCCTCACGGGGGTCGAGGCGGTGGCCAACGGGGTTCCCGCGTTCCGTCAGCCCAAGGTTCGCAACGCCCAGCGAACCCTCACGACGATGGGCATTCTCTCCACCTCATTCTTCGCGGGCATGACCGCGCTCGCGCTCTTCACCCACGTCCACTACGCGGAGACCCAGTGCGATCTGATCGGATGGACGGAGTGCGCGGACGAACCCCAACGCAGCGTGATCGCCCAGATCGCGGCGGCTGTCTATGGCAGCGACCACCACATCATGTTCTACGCGGTTCAGATCACGACCGCTCTCATCTTGCTCCTCGCGGCCAACACCGCCTTCAACGGCTTCCCTCTGCTGAGTTCCGTCCTCGCCCGCGACGGCTACGCCCCCAAGGCGTTACGGACGCGCGGGGACCGGCTCGTCTTCTCCAACGGGGTCATCAGCCTCGGGGTCGCGGCATCGGGACTGCTCATCCTCTACCAAGCGGATCTGACCAAGCTGATCCAGCTATACATCATCGGGGTATTCATCAGCTTCACCCTCGGCCAGACGGGGATGGTCATCCATTGGACTCGTGAACTGCGCGAAAAGGGCGTGCCTCGCCGTGAGGGAAACATCAGCAGGGCCATCAATACGGTCGGAATGCTCTCGACGGGAAGCGTGCTGTGCATCGTCACGATCACCAAGTTCGTCCATGGAGCCTGGCTCGTCTTCGCAGCCATGCCGATCCTGATTTGGATCATGTTCCAAACGCGGCAGTACTACCGCCACGTGGACAACCAGATCCGGGTCGATGGGAAGACCGAGTTCGGATCGTCGGGGGACCATGCAATCGTCCTGGTTGGACGACTCCACAAGCCCGTACTCAAGGCACTCGACTACGCCATCGCCGCCAACCATAAGTCGCTTGAGGCCGTCCACGTCAACATGGACGAGATCGGGGCGGAGAGGCTCAAGCGTGCATGGAAGCGCCAGCACATCCTCATCCCCCTCCGGATCATCCCGTCGCCGTATCGCGACGTTAGCGAGCCACTCATCGACTACATCCGCGCGCATCGCGAGTCGAACGGCTCCGAGGTCATCACCGTCTACGTCCCCCAATACATCTATGGTCACTGGTGGGAGGGGTTTCTTCACAACAGGCGAACCCAGCGTGTGCGCAACCGCCTCATGCTCTTCCCTGGGGTCGAGGTGACGCTCGTTCCCTGGCTCCTCGACTCGTCGCGCTACCTCTACACTCGGCCGGATCGACCGCTGCCCGGCCAGGTGCGTCGTGGAGAGCCCATTTCCCCACCGCGACCCGGTCGGTCGACCAAGCCGCGAAAGAACCCCCCGAAAGTCCGAAAAGACGGAACGCCCGCAAACACGCGGAGCACGGACACCCCTTCGACCCCTCCAGGGAAGCGATAGGCTCGCGACTGTGACCGACGATTCCGCAGATCGCGCCATCGAAGGCCTTGACAATACCGAGTACGAGCACGAAGCCCACGCCCGCTGGGGTGGGGATGCTGTCGAGCGGTCGAATGCCGCGTGGCTCGCGCTGGGGCCGGATGGGCAACAAGAGCACATGGCCAAACACGTCCGCGTGGCTCGCAACCTCGCCGAGCATGCGGCGGAATATGCCGATCCCGGGTCCGAGGCCGTCCAGTCACTCGTCTCCCTCCACTACGACTGGATATCCCTCTTCTGGACGCCCGACCGCGAAGCCTACGAGGGCCTCGCGGACATGTACGTCGAGGATCACCGCTTCCGCGCGAACTACGACAAGTTCGGGGACGGCACGGCGGAGTTGCTGCGCGACGCGATCAAGATCTGGGCGGACACGAACCTGACCTAACGAGGTTGGGGCAGATCAGGACCTGAAGGTGACCTCACCGCTGGGCCCATCGGTTGTGGGTCCGACCGCGACGACGTTTTCCGGTTCGCGGCCCTCGCGCAATGCCTCGACCTGACGGCGGAGTAGCGCGGCGAAGCGGGGATCGGCGGCACGAACGGCACCACCGAGGTGCGGGGTGATGAGGACACCGGGAGCGCGCCACAGCGGGTGCTCGGGGGGCAGCGGTTCGGGATCGGTGACGTCGAGCGCCGCGCGGAGACGACCGGAGGAAACCTCCGCGAGAAGCGCCTCCGTATCGACGACCTTTCCACGGCCGACGTTCACCAGGAGTGCCCCGTCCGGCATCGCCGCCAGGAAACCCGGACCCACCAACCGGTCGGTTTCGACCGTGTGGGGGGTGACGACGAAGACGATCTCCGCCCGCGCGAGCAAGGAGGTCAATTCCTCCGTGCCGTGGACGACGCGGCCATCCGCTTCCGTTCGTGGCGTGCGCGCCACCGCCGTCACCTCGGCCTCCATCGCGTCGAGCCTCCGACCGATCGCCTTCCCGATGCTCCCGTACCCCACGATGAGACAGCGGCGATCGGCGAGCGACGTGAGTTCGCGCCACCTCCACGTCGCTGTCTCCATGTCTCGCGCGGCGTCGTCGATCCCCCGGAGGACGGCAATCGCGAGGCCGATCGCCATTTCCGATGTCCCGGCGTCGTGAACACCTCGAGCGTTCGCAAGCGGCACCCCTTCTGGCGTGTGCTCGATCGCGTGTTCGTAGCCCGCAGACGGGATCTGAAGGAGCCGGAGGTTCGGGAGGACGTGCGTCCGGCGCAGCAGGGTGCCTCCGCCCTCGTAGTAGGGAACGGCAACGATGGTGATGGCTTCGCGCTCCGCTTCGGGGGCGTCCCCGTGCAGGTCCCACACGACGACCCGAACGTCGGGGCCGAGGTCACCGAGAAGCGGGATGAACCGCTCGTCGGGAACGGAAAGCGTGATCACCCCGCTAGTCTGCCATCCTCGCCGAGAAGGAAATCGACGCCGTGGCGCGAGGTCAGCCCTCGACCCCCGCCCGCTGGAGGATGATCTCGCGGACGCGCCCGGCGTCGGCCTGGCCCCCCGTCGCCTTCATGACTGCCCCGACGATGGCCCCGGCTGCGGCAACCTTGCCCTCGCGGATCTTGTTGAACACCTCGGGTTGGGCGGCGAGCGCCTCGTCCACGGCCTTCTCGAGGGCGGAATCGTCGGACACGACCGCGAGTCCACGTGCGGCGACAACGGCGGAGGGCGACCCCTCCCCCGCGAGCGTCCCCGCGAGAGCCTGACGAGCGAGCTTGTCGTTGAGCCCACCGGAGTCGACCAACCCCTGAAGCTCGGCGATGTCGGTCGGTGTCACCGGCAGGTCGGCCAACTCGACGCTTTGCTCCTTCGCCGTGCGGGCCAACTCCCCCATCCACCACTTACGCGCGGCTTGGGGCGCCACCCCCGCGGCGACCGTGTCCGCGATGAGCGCGATCGCGTCCGCCGCGACAACGTCGCGCATTTCCAGGTCGGCGAAGCCCCACTCCTCCTGCAATCGAGCACGCCGCTTGGCGGGAGGCTCGGGCAGGGTCGCGCGCAACTCTTGGATCCAAGCGGACGAGGGCTCGATCGGCATGAGATCCGGCTCGGGGAAATACCGGTAATCCTCCGCCTCCTCCTTCGACCGACCGGGCGTGGTCGAGTTGGTGTCCTCGTGCCAATGGCGCGTCTCCTGGACAACGGGCTTCCCCGCCGAAAGGAGCGCCGCCTGGCGACCCACCTCGTGATGGATGGCCTTCTCGATCGCGCGCAAGGAGTTGACGTTCTTGGTCTCGCTGCGCTTGCCGAACGGAATCGCATCCTGATCCTCCCCGGGCGCGACCTTGGCGCGCAACGAGAGGTTGACATCCGCCCGGAGTGACCCCTGCTCCATCCGACCGTCGGAAATCTCCAGTGCCTTGACAAGGTCGCGCAGGGTCGCGACGTAGGCACGGGCCACCTCGGCCGTGCGCAACCCCATCCCCGTGATGGGCTTGGACACGATCTCGACGAGCGGCACCCCCCCGCGGTTGTAGTCGACGAGGGAGTGGTCGGCACCCTGGATGCCACCCGTGCCCCCAACGTGGGTGTTCTTCCCCGCGTCCTCCTCGATGTGCGCGCGTTCGATCCCGATCGCGACCGTTGTCCCATCGTCGAGGACGACGTCGAGCGAGCCTTCGTACGACGTGGGCTCGTCGTATTGGGAGATTTGGTAGTCCTTCGCGAGGTCGGGATAGAAATAGTTCTTGCGGGCGAATCGGCTCGACTCGCGGATCGAACACCCGAGCGCGAGACCGAGTCGGATCGCGCTCTCGACGGCCTTCTCGTTCGTCACCGGAAGCGAACCGGGAAGGCCCAGGCACACGGGGCACACGCGCGTATTCGGTTCCGCCCCGAATTCGTTCGCGCACCCGCAGAACATCTTCGTCTTGGTGTTGAGTTCAACGTGGACCTCGATCCCGAACACGGGATCGAACGTCTCGAGTGCCTCCTCGTACGCGAGCACCCTTCCCGTCGACGCCTTCGCCGTCATGGCGTCACCTCCAACGTGGGAGCCTGCGTCAGAAGCGTCCCCGCCCACAACCCGATGAGCGCACTCTCCAGCGCCGCCCCCACCCGATAGAGGCGGTCGTCGTGCCGAGCGGGGGCGAGGATCTGGAGCCCAACGGGCAACCCGTCCTCCGGGGCTAACCCGATCGGCAGCGACATCCCCGGGATCCCCGCGAGGTTCGCCGGAATCGTCGCGATGTCGTTGAGGTACATCGTCAAGGGATCGTTCACCTGCTCGCCGAGCTTGAACGCCGTTGTGGGACAGGTAGGCGAGACCAGGACATCGACGGAACCGAATGCGTCCGCGAAGTCTCGTTGGATGAGGGTCCGGACCTTCTGGGCGCTCCCGTAGTACGCGTCGTAGTACCCAGCCGATAGCGCGTACGTCCCGAGGATGATGCGGCGCTTGACCTCGTCGCCGAACCCGGCGGCGCGCGTCGTCCCCATCACCCGCTCGATCGTTCCGCTTCCGTCGTCGACCCTCAGTCCAAACCGAACGGCATCGTACTTGGCGAGGTTGGAGGACGCCTCCGACGGGAGGATCAGGTAGTAGGCGGCCAACGCGTAGGCGAAACTCGGGCACGAGACTTCGGTGACCGTTGCCCCCGCGGAGCGCAACTGCTGGATAGCCTCGTCGAATCGCTGCCGAACCCCCGGTTGAAAACCTTCCCCGGTCAGATCCTTGATGACACCAATCCGCACACCCTCAAGCCCATGATCGCGGCCCCTGTTTGCCGCGGAGAGGACCGGGGGCACGTCGTCCGGAAGGCTCGTGGAATCCCGGGGGTCGTGACCGGCGATCACCTCATGGAGGAGCGCGGCATCGTGCACGGTCCTCGCACACGGCCCGACCTGGTCGAGGGAGGATGCGAGCGCGATCACCCCGTAGCGACTCACCGCACCGTAGGTGGGCTTGACCCCAACCGTCCCGGTGACGGACGCCGGCTGCCGGATCGAACCACCGGTGTCCGAGCCGATCGCCAGCGGGGCTTCGAACGCGGCGAGGGCCGCGGCCGAACCACCCCCGGACCCTCCGGGGATTCGCGAAAGATCCCACGGGTTATGCGTCGGCCCAAAGCCGGAGTGCTCGGTCGACGAGCCCATGGCGAACTCGTCCATGTTCGTCTTGCCGAGGATCGGCATCCGCGCGGCACGAATCTTCTCGGTGACGGTCGCATCGTAGGGGGGAATCCACCCCTCGAGGATGCGGGAACCCGCGGTGGTCGGGAGTCCCTTGGTGACGAGGACATCCTTGATCGCGATCGGCACCCCCGCGAGCGGCGGCAGGGGCTTCCCCGCCTCACGGTCGGCATCGACCGCGGCGGCCGTCGCGAGCGCGCCCTCCGCGTCGACGTGAAGGAAGGCGTGAACGTCGCCTTCGACCGCTGCGATCCGATCGAGCGCGGCTTGCGTCGCCTGCACCGACGTGAACTTGCCCGACTCGAAGGCATCGGCCATGGCTTGGGCGGTTAGCCGCGTAATGGAGGCGCCGTTGTGGTTCGTTACCACTACTCCTCCCCCAAGATCTGGGGTACGCGGAACCGACCGTCCTCCGCTGCCGGTGCCGCCGCAAGAGCGGACTCCTGGGTCAGCGAGGGGACGACGACGTCGGGTCGGTACACATTGGACATCGGGATCGGGTGCGAGGTTGCGGGGACGTGAGGGGTCGCCACCTCTTGGACCTTCGCGACGGCGTCGACGATCGCAGAGATTTGACCCGAAAGCCGATCGAGATCGGCCTCCGTCATGTCGATGCGCGCGAGCGCGGCGAGGCGCGCCACCTCGGCGCGATCGAGCGTTGCCATGCCCAGAGTCTAGCCGTGTGCCGGGGTCAGGCCGGTGGCTCCCATGCGTAGGCGAGCAAGCGACTACCGCCTTCCGAACAGGAACCGTCCGGGCGAAGGCACGAGGCGTCGCATTGAGTCTTAGCCGGGGTGAGGTTGTGGGCGGTCCAGTCGAGTTCGGGAACGCGGACGAATCCCACCTTCTCGTAGAGCGCATGCGCGGCCTTCATCGTCTCCATCGTGCTCAACACGACCCTGTTCGCACCGGCCTCGACGGCGAGGTTCAGCCCAAAGCGAGTGAGGTCCAGGCCGATCCCCTTGGCGCGCGCCAGCGGCGAGACCGCAAGCATCCTGAACTCGAAGTCATCCCCCCCGAACTCCGCGAAGGTCGTGTGAGGCGGTACGACGGTGAGGGTTCCCACCGCCGCCCCCTCCCCCTTCGCCCCGCTCGCCACCATGAGAAGGATGGCATCGGCGGCGCGCGCGTGTGCGTCGCGAAGGCGCGGGAGGTAGGGATCGGCCGAGTCGAGGAGGCCGTCCGCGAGGTAGGCGAGTGCCGTCAGTTCCCCAATCTCCGCAAGGCGAAGGGTCTGGTCGGGGGTGACGATGGCGACCTTCCTCATTTGCCGCCGACTAGTTTGTCCGTGAGTTTCTTGAACTCCTCCCACTTTCCTCCGGCGAGGAGCCTCGCCTGCCGGGGCCATGTCTTGGGGTCGTGGAGGTTGTACCGCGACCCCGCCGCATCGAGGACCTTCCGCAGGTGCTCCGGGGTCGTTGCGCCCAACTCCTTCCAGGTGGAGATGCCGTCGACCTGGAGGAGGTCGTTAATTCGCGACCCGATTCCTTCGATCAGCGTGAGGTCGTCCATCTTCACCTTCACGCCGAGGACCTTTTTCCCCGCACGGAGATCGGGGCGTCTCAGCCACGAAGGACGCTTGGGTGCCGTGGCTGCGACCGCAGCGACCGTCGCGCCCTTGGCTTTGGTGTCCTGTTCCTCCCGGGGGTGTCGGTCCCGGCACCACGCGAGGGTCACGTACCACCCGCAGAAAAGGCCAATGAGGAACGCCGGGATCAACCACGGCCACGCGTCACCGATGACGTCGAGCATGTCAGTCCTCCAAGATGTTGAGGTCGACGCGACGGTTAGCCGCGCGTCCGGCTTCGGTTTCGTTCGTCGCGATCGGTCGAGACTCACCGTAGCCGACGGCGACGAGCGCGTCGGCGGGAACCCCCTTCGAAACGAGGTAATCGCGCACGCTCGCGGCACGTTTCTCGCTCAGGGTTTGGTTGTAGTCGGCGGATAGGACCGAGTCGGTGTGCCCCGCAATCGAGAGGCGCAGGGTGGGGTCGATCTCGAGCGCGGCGATCATGACGGTCGCGACCGTATCGAGGGCCTGAAGCGACGCGGAATCGAGTTCCGCGCTGTCAACGGCGAAGGTCACGGACTGAGGTTCCGGCAGGACGGCTTCGACCGCCTCGGCGGGGGTCGTCGGCGACGGGCTCGGCGACAGGGTGATCGTCGGCGTCGGCTGCGGGGTGACGGTGGGAGTCGGCGTTGCCGACGGCTCCGGCGTCGGTTCCACGTTGGACAGGTAGACCACGCTCGTCACGAGCCTCACCGCCCAGACGGCGCGCGTCGCGAGGCCCGAGTAGTTTGGGGGGCCCGTCAGAGTCAGTGAACGGTAGGAGGCGTCTACCGCTACCACGTCGAGCGAAGCCTTGTGCAGGGCCACCGTCGCCTGGCTCTCGATCTGGTGCTCGATCGTGTGAGCAAACCCGGCCGTTACGGCCGTCGCCGTCACCACCAGCCCGAGCGCGGGAACCCACCACTTCACACCCCGCAGATCTGCCACCTTTGGCCCCCTGCCTTACGCCATCGAACGGTTGTGCCCTCCAGGCTAGTCGCCGAGGCAAACCTCGGCTAGCGGTGGTCCACGTCAGGAACCGCTCAGACCGCGCTGGGCCCGCCCTTGAGAAGCCGGGTGAACCCGGCCTCGTCGAGTGTCGGCACTCCCTGTTCCTCCGCCGCGGTGGCCTTGGATCCGGGGTTCTCTCCAACGACCACAAAGTCGGTCTTTCCGCTAACGGACGACGACGCCTTGCCCCCTCGCGCAACGATCGCCTCGGTCGCCCCGTCCCTCGAAAATCCAGAAAGCGAGCCCGTCAGCACAACGGTCACCCCCGTGAGCGTCTGCTCCACCGCCGCACTTCCCTCGTCGGCCATCCTCACGCCTGCCGCGGCCCAACGATCGACGATCCTCACGTGCCACGGAACGTCGAACCACTCACGCAGACTCCGCGCGATCACCGGCCCAACCCCCTCCACCGCAGAAAGCTCCTCCTCGCCCGCGGCCCGGATCGCGTCGAGCGAACCGAACCGGGCGGCCAAGGCTCGCGCCGCCGTCGGTCCAACATGCCGGATGCTTAAGGCGACGAGGATCCGCCAAAGGGGACGATCCTTGGCGGCGGCGAGGTTCTCCAGAAGCTTGAGCCCGTTGGTGCTGATGTCGCCCGCGCGTCGCGCGACACCGTCCTTCTTTGAATCCTGGTCAAGGGTAAAGAGCGGGATGCGCTGGAGATCCGCCTCGGTGAGGTCGAAGAGCCCTCCCTCGTTATCGAGGACCTGGGAATCGACGAGCGCGGCGGCGGCTTTCTCCCCCAGCACCTCGATATCGAGGGCACCACGCGATCCGATGAAGCCGATGCGGTCAACGATCTGACCGCGACAGAATTCCGAGTTGGGACAGCGGAGGTCAACGTCGCCCTCCTTCTGGTGGGCGAGGGTCGCCCCGCACGAGGGACAAGCGGTGGGCATGATCCACTCGCGCTCCTCCCCCGTCCGCGCCGCGACCACCGCCGTGACGATCTCGGGGATGACGTCCCCCGCCTTGCGCACCACGACGGTGTCCCCGATGAGTACGCCCTTGCGACGCACCTCGTCGGCGTTGTGCAGGGTCGCGAACGTCACGGTCGATCCGGCTACCGTCACCGGTGTCATCACGCCGTACGGTGTCACGCGACCCGTGCGCCCGACATCGACCCTGATGTCCTCGAGTCGGGTTGTCACCTCTTCCGGAGCGAACTTGTAGGCGAGCGCCCATCGCGGCGCTCGCGAGGTCGCACCGAGGGCGCCTTGGAGCGCTCGCGAGTTGACCTTGAGGACCGCGCCGTCGATCTCGTAGTCGAGCGAGTGGCGTTGCGCCTCGAGCTTGGAAAGGTACACCTCGACCGCGCGCACCCCCGCCACGATCTCGGCGAGGTCGCTTATCGGCATCCCCCATCCCTCGAGAACCTTGTAGGTCCCCATTTGGGTTTCGACGCGTTTATCGGGAATCGAGGTTCCCCAGTCGAGGGCACCCAGCGCATAGGTGATGACGGCCAGTGGGCGCGTCGCCGTCACGGCCGGATCCTTCTGCCGAAGCGACCCCGCCGCCGTGTTCCGGGGATTGGCGTACGTTGGCTTCCCCTCTTCGACGAGACGCTCGTTGAGACCCTCGAAGGCCGCAACGGGAAGATAGACCTCACCGCGAATCTCCACGAGCGCGGGTGCCTCGCTCCAGGTCGTGATGCTCAGCTCGTGGGGCAACCCCACGATCGTCTTGACGTTCGCCGTGACGTCCTCCCCCGTCGTCCCATCCCCACGCGTGACCCCGCGCGTGAGGGTGCCATTCTCGTAGGTCAGCGAGATCGACAGGCCGTCGATCTTTGGCTCACACACCAGTTCACGCGGGCCGTAGTTCTCGTCGCCGCCCTCGCGCTCGATTCGTTCGAGCCAGGCTTCGACGTCGGCGAGGTCGAAAGCGTTGTCGAGGCTCATCATCCGCTCGCGGTGACGAACGCTCGCAAAGCCGACGGTGGGGGCACCCCCGACGGTCTGGCTCGGACTGTTGGGGTCGGCAAGCTCGGGATGCTGGGCCTCGATCTCCTTCAGCTCACGCTCCATCGCGTCGTACTCGGCGTCGGACACGGTGGGGGCATCGCGCTCGTAATACGCCGCGCGGTGCGCCTCGATATCCTGAACCAACTCGGCGTGTCGCGCACGGGGACCAAGGCTCAGAGGTTCGCTCACCTTCCTATTCCACCACGCACAGCCGACCATCGCGTGGGGAGTGTGGCGCGTTCACCAACGCGGATACCCCACTAGTTCTATGATCGAGTCGTCCCCTCTCGGAGGTAGATATGCCGGACAACATTCCCTGGGCCGCCCTCGCGCCCGTGCTCGTGCTTCTAATGGCGTTTCTCGTGTATTGCTGGGTCGACATCGCGTACCACCCCGTGCGGTACCTCCCCAAGTGGACATGGGCCCTCATCTGTTGCGTCATGATTCCGTTGGGGCCGATCGTCTACCTCGTCCTCGGCCGAGACCACGGACAGGAGTAGTCCGCACCGGTGATCACGACCCACACCCTCACCAAGAGGTATGGTTCCACGACCGCTCTCGACGCGGTCGACCTCGTCGTACCCGACGGCTCGATCTATGGCCTCGTGGGGCCCAATGGGGCGGGGAAGACGACGCTCCTGGGGATTCTCGCCGGGCTACGCGCCCCAACGTCGGGCACCATCGCGATCGACGCCGACTCTAGCGATGTGGCCGTCCTCTCCGATACCCCCCGCTTCGACCGCTGGCTCACGGGCTACGAGGTCGTGTCCCTCGCCCGAAACCTCACCGACCCCAACGGTTCGCCCGATCGCGTCGCGGAAGTCTTGGACGAGACGGGACTGCACAACGCCGCCAACCGACGGGTGGGCGGGTACTCGCGCGGGATGCTCCAACGGCTCGGTATCGCCGCGACGCTCGTCGGCAACCCTCGGCTCGTGCTCCTCGACGAACCCGCCTCCGCTCTCGACCCTCAGGGCCGCCGTGAAGTCCTCGACCTCATCGCCCGCCTGCGTGGCTCGGCTACCGTTCTGTTTTCCAGCCACATCCTCACGGACGTCCAGGAGGTGTGCGACACGGTCGGAATTTTAGGTAGCGGACGGCTGCTGTTCCAGGGACCGCTCCACCAGTTGCTCGTCGGTTCCGCCGTACCCCGCTACCACGTAAGACTCCGAAGCGATGCGACCCCGGTTGCCGTGGCGTTGCGCAAGGCACGTTGGGTGAAGGCCGTCGAGGTGTCGGACGGTGGGGGGCTCGTGATACAGGTGAAATCTCTCGCAGACGCCGAGACCCACCTTCCGCAGGCGCTCGCCGACGCCAAGGCCGCGGTCGTATCGTTCGGGCCAGAGGAGGTCTCGCTGGAGCGGGCGTTCCTCGGTCTGACGGGTACGGGGGCAAAGCAATGACCCTGTGGCGGCTGGAGTGGACGCGACTCGTGCGCAGCAAGCGCTGGATCGCTCTCGTCGGCGTCTTCGTATTCTTCGGGCTGCTCGGCCCTCTCACGGCGCGATACCTCGCCCAGATCCTCCAGTTCGCTGGTACGGACTCGCAGGGCGTAACGATTACGTTCCCCGACCCCGTCCCCGCCGACGGAATGGCCCAATACATCTCCAACGCGCTACAGATCGGCACCCTCGTCGTCGTCATCGTCGCCGCTGGTGCGCTCGCGTTCGACGCGATTCCCGAGATGGGGGTCTTCCTCCGTACCCGGGTTCCGAGCTTCTGGCGCATCCTCACCCCACGGCTCATCATCCCGTTCGTCGCTACGGCGGTGGCCTTTGTCGTCGGCACGGTCGCGGCGTGGTACGAAACCTGGGTGCTCCTCGGCGCGCTCCCCGTTGGCGCCGTGCTGCTGGGGACCGCACTGGGCATTCTCTTCTTCGCCTTCATCATCGCGGTCGTCGCCGCGGTTGCCCAGTGGGCGAGGAGCCTGCTGGCGACCGTCATGTGGTCGCTCGGCGTCTTTCTCGTCCTTCCGATCGTCGGGATCGTCGGCGTCCTCAAGCCCTGGATGCCCACGGTTTTAGGGAATGCCCTCACCGAACTCACGGCGGGGGCATCGGCGACCGGTTTTTGGCGGTCGACGGTCGTGGCCATCGTCGCGATTCCGGCCCTCATCTGGCTTGCCGAGCGGGGGGCACGACGCCGAGAGGCCTAGCGCTCGTCACCGGCCATTGCCGGTCATTCACCGCTGGGGCACCACGGATTCTTCGATTTCGTGCTTCTGGCGTGCGTTTGACGGGTGGCGTGTGTCTCATTTCGCCTCTAATGTGACCCACCAATCACCGTTGCGCTTGCCCCCCCGCCAAGTCCGGGACAACGATGAAAGTGGAAATAAGAAACCGATCGACTGAGCGATCGGAGAGGACCATGAATGAGACATCAGTCAAGGCCTGGACCGAGGAGTCCAGCGACAGCGAACTGATCGAGAGCGTCCGCGAAGGCGACTCCACGGCATTCAGCACTCTCTTCCACCGACACGTATCAGCGGCCCACCGCGTCGCGCTCGCGTACTCCCCTGTTCCCAGCGATGCCGATGACATCGTCTCGGAAGCCTTTGAACGGGTCCTCATCGCCCTTCAGAAGGGCCGCGGCCCCGACCACGCCTTCCGCGCGTACCTGTTCACCGTCGTGCGTCGGACCGGTGGCGAGTTCATTCGGCGCGCCAAGCAGGTGCGGCCGTACGAAGACATGGCCGAACACGACAAAGCCTTGGGCTTCTCCGACTCCAGTGGCGAGTCCACCCTGCATGAGTTCGAGCGGTCGACGATCGCGGACGCATTCCGATCCCTTCCCGAGCGCTGGCAGATGATCCTCTGGTACACCGAGATCGAGAAGATGACTCCGGCCGAGGTCGCGCCACGGCTTGGCCTTACCCCCAACGGGGCGGCTTCCCTCGGCTACCGAGCCCGCGAGGCCCTGCGCCAGGCCTACCTCCAACAGCACCTCGCCGAGGCGGAGGACCCCGCTTGCCTCTCGGTGTTCGACAACCTCGCGGCCTACGTCCGAGGCTCCTTGACCCCCCGCGAGCGAGCGAAGGTGGCCGCCCACATCGCGACGTGCGCCAAGTGCGATTCCCTCATCTCCGAACTTGAGGACGTCAACGGCGTCCTCCGAGGGTGACGGCAAACGGCCCGGCGCGGGCGCGTCGGGCTCGATGGCGACACCAGGAGCACGCGGCTTCCTTACGCGGGCACCATCTACGTCGATCTGCCCCAAGAAGCGAGAAAGTCTAGACTTCCCCCATGGGGACTTCAGCGAAAGACGGGGGACGCAAAGAAGGAGCGCGGCGGACTAGCGCGGGGAAACCGGCGGCACGCGTCAACTCCACGGCCTCCACGAATAGCAGCGCCACGGATGACAGCGCGGTCCTGGAAAGCCTCACCGACGGCGTCTTTGCGCTCGATCGCGAATTCCGATTCACCTACCTCAACGGCATCGCGGCGGCCTTCCTGGGGTGCACCCGCGACGAACTTCTGGGAACGTCTCTACTGGACGAGTGCCCCGAGGTTCGGGACTCCGACCTCGGCCTCGCGCTCAGCCGCGTCCTCGAGACCGGGCTCGTCGAGCGGCTCCTGGCATGGTCCGGACCTCAAACGAAATGGTTTGACGTCGGCGTGTGTGCTTCGCCCAACGGGCTCACGGTCATTCTCCACGACATCGCCGAGATCAAGTCCCTCTCGGAGCATTTCTCCGCCGCCCAGCGGCTGGAAATCCTGGGACAACTCACCGAAGGAATCGCGCACGAGTTCGGCAATCTCCTCACCGTCATCACGGGTGCCGTCGAATCCCTGGCCATCGAAACTCGCTTGGGTCCGACCGGCCGCGAAATGGTCGATGTCGTCAATGAAGCGACGACGCGCGGAGCCGACCTCATACGCCGCCTCCTGTCCTTCGCTGGGAGGCAGCCGCTCGCGCCTCAGCCCATCAACCTCACTCGACACGTCGGCGACCTTATCCCCCTCCTCCGGCGAACCCTGGGGGAAGCGATCGAGGTGGCCTCGGACTTGACCCCCGGACTCCCCACCGTCAGCGTGGATCCCGGCCGACTCGAGGGCGCCATCCTCAACCTCGCGATCAACGCCCGCGACGCGATGCCCAACGGCGGGATCCTCGAACTCGGGACGTCCCTGGCCGAGGTCGACCAAGAGGTGGAAGCCAGTCACGGCACCATCCAACCGGGAACCTACGCGGTCGTCACGGTCACCGATTCCGGCACGGGCGTCGCGCCGGAGAACCTGAGCCGGATGTTCGATCCGTTCTTCACCACCAAAAACGCCCATTGGGGTTCGGGGCTCGGTTTGGCAACCGTGTGGGGGTTTGCCCAGGAGTCCGGTGGATACCTCTCCGTTCACTCCGAACTTGGCCACGGCACGTCCATCCGCCTGTACCTGCCCACCGTCCCCGTGGAGGTTGACCTGAATGCGGACAGTTGGATGGAGCCCACGCCCCAGTTCCGAGGCACCGGGCATGTGCTTCTCGTGGAGGACGACGATCTCGTCCGCCGGTTCGCGACCGAGCAACTGATCGCGCGAGGGTTCAGCGTGACGGACGTCAACTCGGGACCGGAGGCGCTGAGGGCGCTCGACGGAATCGATAGGGTCGACCTGTTGTTCACCGACATCGTTCTGCCCAGCGGAACGACCGGTCGAGAATTGGCGGCGGAGGTGCAGGCGCAACGGCCCGGAACTCCTGTGCTCTACACCTCCGGCTACTCGGAGAGCGCCCTCCTGCACGACGGGAAACTCGATCCAGACGCGGTACTTCTCCCCAAGCCCTACTCCAGTCGGCAGCTGCTCGATGCCGTCCAGAGGCTTCTGTCCCCCGGTCCCCCCGCGTCGAGCCACTAGGCGGCGCGACCACCCGATACTCGGCTCCTCGTCCGTCTCTCCAACCTGCGCGAATCGACCGGCCAATCTAGACTGGCGGAATGGGACCTCCGTCAGGGGGCAATGCGAAACCGGCGAAGAAGCGGGAATCGTCCCGATCGTCGAGCGGTGCTTCCGTGCCCGATGCGGCTCCCATCGTGCAACCCCGGAAGCCAGCGGATTTCGCGCGACTCGCCGAATCGATGCCCTTCATCGTGTGGACGGCGACACCGGATGGCGCGGTCGACTACTTCAACTTGGCCTTCACCGAGTACACCGGACAATCTCCCGACTTGCTTCTGGCCGACGGGTGGCTCACGGTCCTCCATCCCGAGGATGTCCCGCTCGTCCTGGCCCGTTGGGAGTCTTCTCTCGCTTCGGGTAGTCCCTACGAGGTTGACTTCCGCATTCGGCGAGCGGACGGGGAGTATCGCTGGCACAGGGTGCAAGCCCGTGCGGAGACCAGCGAGAAGGGGAAGGTCGTCCGCTGGTGGGGAAGCGGAGTGGACATCCACGAACTCCACCTCCTCCGTGCGCAGGCCGCCACCCTCGCGGAGGAACGCGAAGCCATCCTGGAAAGCATCGTCGACGGAGTGTTGACGTTGGATCGCGACTTCCGGTTCACCTACCTCAATAGCAATGCCGAGAAGTTGACGGAGCGTACACGCGACGAACTCATTGGGAAGATCTTCTGGGATGCGTTTCCCGAGACTCGCGGCTCCGACCTCCTCGAGATGTTCCAGCGCGTCGTCGAGACGAGGACGCCGGAGCGCATCGAAGACTACGGGGCACCGATGCGACGATGGTTCGAGGTAAGCGCTAACCCGACACCGGACGGGCTCACCGTCTACCTTCGTGACATCACGCAAATGAAATCCCTCTCCGACCAACTTGCCATCGCGCAGCGGATGGAGGCGATGGGACAACTGACCGGCGGTATCGCCCACGACTTCAACAACCTTCTGACGGTCATCATCGGAGGCACGGAGTCGCTTCTCGACGAGCCGAACCTGAGCGACCATTGCCGTGACACGCTCGATCTCTTCTCTCAGGCCACCTCGAAGGCGGCGGAACTGACCCATCGACTCCTCGCCTTCGCACGGAAGCAACCCCTGGCACCCCAGGCGATCAATGTCAGCCACTACGTCTCGGAGATCGTCCCCCTCCTTCGACGCACCCTGGGAGAGGGCGTTCGCATCGTGACCTCTCTCGCGGAGGACGTACCCGCCGCCAACGTCGATCCGGGGCAATTCGAGAACGCCCTCTTGAACCTTGGCATCAACGCGAGGGACGCGATGCCGGAAGGAGGGACCCTCACCCTTGAGACCTATGCCGTGCACTTGGAGGAGCCCCAACCCGCCCTGCACCGGTTAGTCCCCCCGGGAAACTACGTCGCGACAACGGTGAGCGACACCGGGACGGGCATACCCGCGGAATTCCTGGGCAGGCTCTTCGACCCGTTCTTCACGACCAAGCCCGTCGGTCAGGGTTCTGGTCTGGGGTTGGCAATGGTGTACGGGTTCATTCGGCAGTCGGAGGGTTACGTCGCGGTGTACTCGGAGGAAGGACGGGGCACGACCATCCGCCTCTACTTGCCCGTCGCATCAGACGAAACCATGACGTCGACGGTGGAACCGACCCAACCGACCCCTATCCATCAAGGAACGGGCCACATCCTGCTCGTCGAAGACGACGAACTCGTGCGCCACTTCACCGCCGCCCATTTGATGGCACATGGGTACGAGGTGACCTCGGCTAGCTCGGGCCCCGAAGCGATCGCACTTCTCGATTCGATCGATCGCCTCGACCTCCTCCTCACCGACGTGATCATGCCGGGCGGGATGACCGGCGCGCAACTCGCGGCGCGGATTCTTCAGCGGCGCCCCGGTACTCCCATCCTGTATTCGTCCGGATACACCGAAAACGTCAACCTCGGCGACGGGCTTTCGGGCCGGGAGATCTCCTTCCTCTCCAAACCGTATTCGGGAACGCAGTTGATCGACGCCATCCAACGCCTCATCGCACCACCGACCGCGGAGGAATCGGCAACGTGAAGGCCTCGGCCACGTCCGAGCGAGTCCTCATCATCGACGACGACCCGATGGTCGGGCGAACCACTCTCACAACCGTCGAGACCCTCGGGCATGAGGGCCAATTGACGACCGACGCCCAGGACTTCATGGAGTTGTGCCAACGATGGCACCCCACCTTCGTCATCGTCGATCTCGTCATGGAGAAAACCGACGGCCTGGAAATCCTTCGGATGCTCTCGGCGAAGGGGTGCACACCAACGGTCATCATCGCGAGCGGCCAAGGCAGCCGCGTCCTCAACGCGGCCAGACGCCTAGCGCAAGCCGAGAATCTCCCGTTCGGGGGGATCCTCTCCAAGCCGTACCGACGCTCCCAACTCGCGGAATTGCTGTCGAGGCCCCCCGCGCAACTCGGTGACGACTCCTCGACCGAGGTCACGGCTCCTCGTTCGTGGACGGACGCGGAGTTCGAAGAAGAGTTCCGCGACGCCCTCGGCAGCGGGGCGGTATCCGTCGTCTTCCAGCCCAAGGTCAGTTGCGCGGACGGCCGCGTGGTGGGGTACGAGGCCCTCGCCCGCTGGGCGCATCCCGATCGGGGCAACATCGTTCCCGACGACTTCGTCCCGAAGGCCGAGAAGGCGGGCCTCGCTGGCCTGTTGAGCGACGTTGTCCTCCGCCAGTCGCTGGGGTGGTTCGGCGATCACCTCGAACGGAACGGAAAGCGCCTGTCCATCAACATCTCCGCAACGGAGGTTGCCGAGTCCGGTCTCGACGAACGCTTACTGCAGGCATGCCGAATCGCCGGAGTGCCAACCCAACAGGTGATCATCGAAGTGACGGAAACGAGCGCGATGGAGGACCCCGTCCTCTCCCTCCAGTTCTTAACGCGTCTTCGGCTTCAGGGTTTCGAGGTGTCCCTCGACGACTTTGGTACGGGGTACTCCTCGATGGTTCAGTTGGCGAAGATGCCGTTCAGCGAGATCAAGGTGGACCGCTCGTTCGTCAAGAACGCCGCTACATCCCAGGAGTCCGCGATCGTCATCCGCTCGATCATCGATTTGGGTCACGCCTTGGAGATGACGTGCACCGCCGAGGGCGTGGAAAGCGCGGCCGTTATGACCCTTCTCCACAAATGGGGGTGCGATCACGCGCAGGGGTACCACATCGCGCGTCCCATGACCACGGACGACCTTGGAATCTGGCTCGAAACCGCACCCGATTAGGCTCTCACCGCGGCCGTCGCCTGCCCGAGCACCCGCGTCCCGGCGTACACCACGAGCGACTGGCCCGGTGCGACCGCACGCATCGGCTCGTCGAGTTCGACGAGCATCCTGTCCCCCGCTACCGTGACGCGACCAGCGGCCGGCGTCCCGTGGGCGCGGACCTGGACGTGACACCGGGTCGGTTCCTCGGCGGGGATGTCGGGGGCGAGCCACACCACTCCGTCACCCGCTAACGTGGTCACCGAAAGCCGCCGTTCCGGCCCCACCTCGACCGTGTTGGTCCCGACCCGCACGCCGGTAACGTACCGGGGTTCGCCATCGGTTGCGGGTCGCGGCAAGCGCAATCCCTTGCGTTGCCCGACGGTGAACGCGAACGCGCCGGCGTGCGTCCCGACCACATCCCCCGCCTCGTCCACGATGTCGCCCGGTTGCTCCCCCAGGCGTTCGAGGAGGAAGGCCGTGGCGTCGCCATCGGAGATGAAGCAGATGTCGAGCGAATCGGCCTTCGTCGAGACGCCGAGCCCGCGAGCCGCTGCCTCCGCACGAACGTCGCCCTTGGATTCCGCTCCACCGAGCGGAAAGATCGTGCGGGAGAGTCGTTGGAGACCAACCGCGGCGAGGACGTACGACTGGTCCTTCGCATCGACGGTGGCTCGGTGCAGTTCGATCGCACCAACGCTATCCTCGACGCCCCGGTGTTTGGTGACTCCTCCGCCCGCCGCCTCGTGCGGCCGCGCGATCCTCGCGTAGTGACCCGTGCAGACCGCGTCGAAGCCTCGCGACAGGGCGCGATCGAGAAGGGCCCCAAACTTGACCCGTTGGTTGCACCGCACACAGGGGTTGGGGGTACGGCCCGCGCGGTACTCGGACAGAAACTCGTCCACCACGATTCGTTCGAAATCCTCCCGCATGTCCCAGACCTCGTACGGGATGCCCAGGACGTCGGCAACACGGCGGGCGTCGTCGTCCTCCACTCCCGGCGCGTTCGTGGTCAGCGCGAGACGCACGCCCATCACGGCATGTCCGGCGTCGATGGCGCGCGCGGCGGCAACGGCGGAGTCGACGCCGCCCGAGAGCGCCGCGATCACCTGCATGCTATCGACCTGTGTCGCTTGGCCATCCCGCGATTCTACGACGGGCTGACGAGAGACGATTTCGCCGTGAGGCCCGCGCGTAGACTCTCGAAGCATGACGATCGCAAGCGCACGGCGAATCCCCAAGAAGAACTGGCACACCAAGCACCAAGAAGGGTTGACACGCGGAGAACGCGCCGCCGACCACATGCGCAACTCCATGGGCAGTTGGGGGTTCGTCGGGGGGTTCCTGGTCTTCATGGCACTGTGGGCTGTCATCAACACCGCGACGAGCGGCTGGGACCCGTACCCGTACATCCTCCTCAACCTCTTCCTCAGCATGCTCGCCGGGCTCCAAGGCGCGATCCTCCTCATCGCCGCGAAACGCCAGGACGCGATCGCCGCCGCCCTCGCCGAGCACGATTATCAAACCAACATCGCCGCGAAGGAAGACATCGAGGCGTTGCTCAAGATCAACCACCGGCAGCTCGAGATGATCTTGGAGTTGCGCGCGACCGTCGAGCGGCTCGGCCCGGACGGCGCCAAACCGTAAGCGTGCTTGGCCCGAACCGGGTCTAGGTCTCCCGCAGTTCGGGGTCGGGATCGACCGTGACGGCGACCGAGAACGCCCCCGTCTTGACCGCACCCTGGAGGGTGTAGTCCGAGATCACCACACCCGTCGTCGACACCCGTGTGCTCTCCAGGTGGAGGCTCGCGGCCTGCGCCATTCCCTCGAACATGCGCTTCCCCCGGCCGAGAAGCACGGGGAAGGTCCAGATGCGGTACTCGTCCACGAGGCCCTGCTCCTGGAGGGTTTGGGCGAGGCCGGGGCAACCATGGACCTGCAGTTCGGGGCCATCGCCCGCCTTGAGGGCACGCACGGCCGCGGCAACATCTCCCTCGAGCGGAACGGTGTTGGCCCACGATGTGGGGATCGGCCGATGGGTCGCGACGTACTTGGTTGCGGCCGTGAACTTCTGGGCAACGGGATCGTCGAGCGCGAAGGGATAGTGCGACGCGAAGATGTCGTAGGTTCCGCGACCGAGGAGGAGGTCGAAGCCTCCCTCCATGAACGATGCCGAGGCCTGGCTCATCATGTCGTCCCACAAGGCGACGGACCAACCACCGAGGGCGAACCCTCCGGAGCGGTCCTCGTTCGGACCGCCGGGTGCCTGCACCACGCCATCGAGAGACGTAAACACCGTGACAATCAGTCTGCGCATGACGATTCCCTCACTTCCCACGGACGAAGACCCGCATGGTGCAACTCTATCCGTGCGGGCTGAGGCACAATGGGCCGCATGCCCACGGCAGATTCCGTCACCCCTAACCCAACGCCGCATCGACTCGGATTCCACCTCGTACGCGGCGGCGCGGCGATGTCGGTGTGGGCTCCCCACGCGACCGGGATCGACCTCTGCCTCGTCGACGCCGCGGGGGGGGAAAAGCGCTTCGCGCTCGTTGGACCCGAGGCTGGACTGTGGCACGGCATGGTCGAGGGCGTCAAGGCGGGTCAGCGGTACGGCCTTCGCGCCTACGGACCATGGGATCCGGCGCAGGGGCACGTCTTCAATCCCGCCAAGTTGCTCCTCGATCCCTACGCCCGGGGAATTGACGGGCACCTCGTCGACATCTCCCACGAGAGTTTCGAAGCAACCCTGTCGAACAAGGACCCCGAGGATTCCGCCCCGTTCGTACCCAAGGGAGTGCTCCTCGACCCGCGCATCGGTCCCGCCGTAACTCGAGCGGTAACGCGGTCGCTCGCACCCCCGCCCCGCGTCCCGTGGCGAGATACCGTCATCTACGAGGCTCACGTCAAAGGCCTCACGTGGCACCTTCCCGGTGTTCCCGCACGCATCCGCGGCACCTACGCGGCGCTGGGCCACGATGCGCTCATTGGGTACCTCACCGAGTTGGGAGTGACGACCCTTGAGCTTCTTCCCATCCACGCTTTCGCAAGCGAGCGCCACCTCGAGCGCGAGGGCCTCGTCAACTATTGGGGGTACAACACCCTCGCCTTCTTCGCCCCCCACCCCGACTACGCGACGGCAACCGCGAGGCGCGCGGGACCGGCGGCGATCCTCCGCGAATTCAGGGGAGCGGTCGACCGCCTCCACCGCGCGGGAATCGAGGTCATCCTCGACGTGGTCTACAACCACACCTGCGAGGGCGGCAAGACGGGACGCCAGATCTCCTGGCGGGGATTGGCGAATCGCGCGTACTACCGGCACCGTGACGCCGAACCGGGCGTGCTCGAGGACACGACGGGAACGGGCAACACCCTCGACTTCGGAGAACCGGCCAACGTCAGGATGGCCCTCGATTCCTTGCGGTATTGGGTGACGACCACCGGGATCGATGGATTCCGCTTCGATCTTGCCGCGACCCTCGGCCGTGGAGGAAATGGCTTCGATCCCCGTCACCCGTTCCCCGTTGGCCTCATCACCGATCCCATCATCGGCGGCACCAAACTCATCGCCGAACCGTGGGACATTGGATCGGGAGGATGGCAAACGGGAGCATTCCCCGCGCCCATAGTGGAATGGAACGACCGGTTCCGCGACTCGGTTCGCACGTTCTGGCTGACCGACGCGGACCGAACGCTCCGCAAGAAGACCACCCACGGCGTCCGCGACCTCGCCACCCGTCTCGCCGGTTCCTCCGATCTTTTTGGCCAAGGCGACCCTCCCCTCGCACGTGGACCCCACGCCTCCATCAATTTCGTCACAGCACACGACGGCTTCACGCTGCACGACCTCACGGCGTACTCCCGCAAACACAACGTTGCCAACGGCGAGGGCGGCAGGGACGGGGCGAGCCATAACCTCTCGTGGAACCACGGCGTCGAGGGGCCGACAAGAAAGCCCGCCATCCTCGACGCGCGGCGACGGTCGGCCCGCAACCTCCTCGGGACCCTCATCCTCGCCGCGGGCACCCCCATGCTCCTCGCTGGCGACGAGATCGGCCGAACGCAGAAGGGCAACAACAACGCCTACTCCCAGGACAACGACACGTCCTGGCTCGATTGGGCATCGGCCCCCAGCCACGAGGATCTTCGCGCAACGGTCGCGTACCTCCTCCGACTCCGGAAGACCAACCCCGTCCTTCGCCCCAGGACGTTCTACGAGGGTCGCGACAAGGACGTCACTCGCCGCGACGATCTCGCGTGGTTCTCCCAGGAGGGGCACCCGGAATCCGAGGCATGGTGGCACGACTCCTCCGTTCGAGCGCTTCAAATGATGCGGTCGCTCTCCGTGGGCGCCGATGCCCTGATGATCATCAACGGGTACGCGTCGGATGTGCCGGTGACCATTCCGGCGGACGACGGCCATCCCTGGCGCCTCGCATGGGATAGCGCGTGGGAGTCGCCGACATCCCCCGACGCGCTCGCGGCGCGTGACGGGGAACCCGTCGCCCCGGGCGACACCATCGCACTACCGTCGCTCTCGATGCGGCTGTACCTCAGCGCGTAGCGGGCGAGCCGAAGCAATCGCCTTCTAATTCCCGAGGTCGTTCGCCTGATCGATCAGGTCATTCTGGGTTCCCGTCATCCCGTCGTTGCCAAGGTTGTCGAGGGTGCCGTTGAGCGAACCGTTGGGGTCGAGGTTCCCCGCGATGACCATGCCCTCGATGTCTCCCACGTCAACAACGCCCGCGGTGTAAGCCGACTCCTGACCCACCGGGATGAACGGCATCGAGATGTTGCCGTTCCTGTCGGACTGGGCCACTGCCCACCCGCCATCGACGAGGACCCACTGGCCGGATGCGGGATCCCGCTTGAGGAAGAGCACAAGGTTGTCCGCACCGCGAAGCGCGTCGGCGGCGAGGAACGCGCCGTGAACGGAACCGAGGTTCACCTCGAACGACGTGCCGGCGTTTCCCCGGATGTACTTGTGGACCTGGAAGGTCCCGATGAGGGTGGAGGCGGTCATGTCCAGCGCGCCCGCTTGCGGCAGGAGTTTCTGCCCATCGGTGAAACTACCCGTCACGATCACCTCGGCTGGTGTGACTCCCACTCCCCCGAGCACGTACTCGCGGATGCTCGTCGGAACCGACACGGGAAAAGCCGCGGGGAAGTCGGACTGCCGCTCCGCCGCAAGCCGGTTGAACTGCTCAATCTCTTCGCCACTCGGGCCGGTCGAGCACCCGCTGAACAACCACGCGGACACCACCACCAGCAGGCCTGTCGCCACTCGCTTCATCGTCGCCTCCCTCGGACCTCCACGAGGTCCTCCGCGGTCCTACAAGAACCAGGCTAGTCCCGGCTCGCCGTTGGAGCCAGGACGACGCGTCTCCCTAGTTCTTCGCGGCATCCCGCGCCGCTGGTACGTAGTAGTCGTTCGTGTAGTCCCGAACCATCCTCGTGGCTTGGACCTTGGGGCCGAGGGTCTCAAGGGTGTGGCGCACGCGGGCCAGCCACCTCAACGGAAGACCAGAATCGGGATCGCGATCGTAGAAGAGCGGCACGACCTGCTTCTCGAGAATGTCGTAGAGGCTCGCCGCCTCGGCGTCGTCGCGCGCCTCCCCTTCCCCGACCCCATTCGCCGAGGGGATGTCCCAACCGTTCTCCCCGTCCGACCACTCGTCCCACCATCCGTCGCGAATGGACAGGTTGAGGGCACCATTGAGAGCGGCCTTCATGCCGGACGTGCCACATGCCTCGTAGGGCCGTAAGGGGTTGTTGAGCCAGACATCGCAGCCGGGGAAGATCGTCGCCGCCATGGCCATGTCGTAGTTGGGCAGGAACGCGACGCTCCCCCGAATCTCGGGATCGTCCGCAAAGGCGACGAACTCGCTGAGAAGCGCCTTCCCCCCCTTGTCGGCTGGATGAGCCTTGCCCGCCACGATGATCTGCACGCGACCCGCCGGGTGGTTAAGGAGGATGTCGCGCAAACGATCGGGTTCGCGAAGCATGAGGGTTAAGCGCTTGTACGTGGGCACCCGACGCGCGAAACCAATCGTGAGGACATCGGGATCCAGGGCCGTTTTCACCCACTCGAGGTCCTCGGTCGTGTGACCACGCTCCACGCCGGAAGCGACAAGCCTCGCGCGCGCGTCGTCGACCAGGGCCGCGCGCATCTCGCGCTTGGTCGCGTGAAGGTCCGCGGAGGACACCGCCTCACCGAGCCACCCCTCGGGGGAGGTCGACGCTTGCGCGCCGAGCGAGACCATGCGCGGGTGAACCCACGTGGGTGAGTGGACGCCGTTGGTAATGGAGCCGATCGGCACGTCCTTCGGCGCCACTCCCGGCCAGAGGGGTGCGAACATCTCGCGGGACACCACCCCGTGCAGTTTCGATACGGCGTTCGCTCGCGCCGCGAGCCGGAGTCCCATGTGCGCCATGTTGAACATCGCGGGGTCGCCGTCCTCCGCTTCCTCCTCCCCAAACGCCACGACCCGGTCCGCCCCGACGGCCTTCCACGTCGCGGTCCCGAAATACTCCCGGATCGTTGTCGTCGCGAACCGATCGATCCCGGCGGGGACCGGCGTGTGGGTGGTGAAAACCGTTCCACAGCGGACGACCATCAAGGCCGCGTCGATATCCACCCCAGCCTCCAATTGCTCGCGGAGACGTTCGACCCCCAGGAACCCCGCGTGGCCCTCGTTCATGTGGTACACGGAGGGCTCCTGTGCTCCGGTCAAGCGCGAGAACGCCCGGAGTGCGCGAATCCCGCCAACGCCCAAGAGGAGTTCCTGGCGGAGCCGTTCCTCGCCACGTCCGCCGTAGAGGCGCCCGGTCAGGGACCGCATCTCGGGTTCGTTGACCGGCACGTTCGAGTCAAGGAGGAGCAAGGGGATACGGCCGACCGCGGCGCGCCACACCTGGGCGTGGAGCACGATGTCGTCGGGAAAATCGAGGACGATGTCCACGGGCGATCCGTCCGCTTCCCTCAACAGCTGAAGGGGGACGGTCGCGGGATCGAGGATGGGGTACGACTCCGTCTGATCTCCTGCGGCGTCGAGGCCCTGGCGGAAGTACCCCGCCCCATACAGGAGGCCGACACCGATGATCGGAACCCCGAGGTCGGAGGCGCTCTTGAGGTGATCCCCGGCTAGGATTCCCAGTCCGCCGGAGTACTGGGGCATCTCGGCGGTGATCCCGAACTCGGGGGAGAAGTAGGCGATCGCTCGGGGGCGGGTATCGCCCGGTCCGTCGGGGCCGTCGTACCACGTCGGGGACTCGGACGCCCATGCGGGGGCTTTCGTGGCGGGGTAAAGGGAGGCGAGGGGAGTCGCGGCGGCGGCTCGGCTGTTGGCGTTCACGTGTTCGAGGCTACCCGCGTCGCGCCGGGGTTCGTGACGTTCGTCGCACCACCGCCCTCCCGCTACCGGTCGTGGCTCCGGGCCGGGTAGGTTCATGACATGGCATCCGCCCCTGGGCCGTCCGTCGGCCGTATCCCCGTCGTCGCGGTCATGCCATCTCTTGAGGAGGGACGCTGGCCGGCGAAGGCGGTGGTCGGGGAGGCCATGCCCATCGTCGCCACGGTCTTCCGGGAGGGGCACGACGCCGTTGGCGCGACGGCCGTCGTCACCGGCCCGAAGGGGTCGCCGATCGTGCTCCCCATGACGTGCGTCAACAAGGGTTTGCGTGAGTACCGCGCGCTCGTCACCCCGCGCATGGAGGGCGACTACACCTTCCGGGTCGAGGGTTGGTCCGACCCGGTGACGACGTGGGAACACGTCGCCGCCACCAAACTGCACGCGGGGCAGGACGTCGCACTGGTCCTCGCGGACGGGATCGCGGTTCTCGAGCGAGCCCTGACGGAGGTCAAGCGAAGCGCCTCGAAGCGTCGCACCCTTACGGGGGCCCTCGACGCCCTTCGAGCCGAGACCGACGATCCCGAAACGCGGTTCGCCCGTGCGATGTCGAAGGAGGTTCGAGCGGTCCTCGCGGAGACCCCGCTGCGCGACTGGGTGACGGCTTCGCGGGAATACCCGCTACGCGTGGATCGCGAACGCGCGCTCGTCAGCGCGTGGTACGAGATGTTCCCGCGATCGGAAGGGGCGAAGTACAGCGCCGTCAAGAAGCGATGGAAATCGGGGACGTTCGCAACGGCCTCGAAGCGTCTCCCCGCGATCGCGAAGATGGGGTTCGACATCGTGTACCTCACGCCGATCCATCCCATCGGCACCTCGTTCCGCAAGGGACGCAACAACGCGCTCGAGTCGAACCCGACCGACCCCGGAAGCCCCTACGCGATCGGCTCGCCCGAGGGAGGTCATGATGCCATTCACCCCGACCTGGGGACGATGGAGGATTTCCGCGCGTTTGTCGCTTCGGCACGGAGGCTCGGCCTTGAGGTTGCCCTTGACCTTGCCCTCCAATGCTCTCCCGATCACCCGTGGGTCACGGAACACCCGGAGTGGTTCACCACAAAGCTCGATGGGAGCATCGCGTACGCGGAGAACCCCCCCAAGAAGTACCACGACATCTACCCTCTCAACTTCGACAACGACCCGGAGGGTATCTACCGGGAAATCCGGCGTGTGCTCGACGTCTGGATGGGAGCCGGGGTCACGGCCTTCCGGGTGGACAACCCTCACACCAAGCCCCTGACGTTCTGGGAACGTCTGCTCGCCGACGTGCGTCGTGACCACCCCGACGTCATCTTCTTGAGCGAGGCGTTTACGAACCCGCCCATGATGCACACGCTGGCGAAGATCGGCTTCCACCAGTCGTACACGTACTTCACGTGGCGCCAGACAGCCGAGGAGCTAGGCGCGTACCTCGTCGAACTTTCCGACGAGTCCTCCTCCTTCATGCGTCCCAACTTCTGGCCGACCACCCATGACATCCTCACCCCCGACATGCAAGACGGCGGCGCCCCCCTGTTCCAGGCGCGAGCGGTCGTCGCGGCGACGGGCTCCCCGTCGTGGGGGATTTACTCCGGGTACGAGTTCGCGGAATGCGTCGCGCGGCCCGGGGCCGAGGAGCAGATCGACAACGAGAAGTACGAGTTCCGCCCCCGTCCATGGGCCAAGGCCAACAAACGGGGAATCGCGCCCCTTCTGGCGCAGTTGAACGCGATCCGACGCGACCACCCCGCCCTCCAGCGACTGCGCGGTCTCGCGATTCACCGTGCGGACAACCCCGCGATTCTGTGCTTCTCACGTCACCTCGACGCGGACGAGTCCCCCACCGGCCTCGAGGACACGATCATCGTCGTCGCGAGCCTCGACCCGTCGGCGACGCAAGAATCGATCATCCACCTCAACCCGCTCGTCCTCGGGCTTCCGGACGTCAAGCGCGTCCCCGTCGTCGACCTGCTGACGGGGACGGAACTCCAGTGGGGCCCGACCTGCCGCGTGACCCTCGGACCCAAGACGGGCATGGCTTACGTCGCCGCACTCCAGCGCAACGTGACCGCCGGAGGTGCCCGTGGCTAACAGCATCGATCCGGGCCTCCTCTCCGAGGTTGCCTCCGGGCTTCACGACCAACCCCATGACATCCTCGGCGCCCACGTGGAAGCGGATGGAGTCGTGGTGCGGGTCCTCCGTCCCCACGCGTCCTCCGTTTCCATCATGACCCTCGACGGCACCTTCCCGGCGAAGCGCGATGCGAGCGGAATCTGGATGGCGTGCGTCCCCGGCGACGACGCACCCGATTACCGTGTCGTCGTCACGTATCCGTCGGAGGGCGATGATTCCACCCCCGTCACGGAGGATGACCCCTATCGCTTCCTTCCCAGCCTGGGGGACCTCGATCGCCACCTCATCATGGAGGGACGACACGAGAGGCTCTGGGAGGTTCTCGGCGCGAACGTCAAGCACTACCCCTCGGTCTTGGGCGAGGTGGATGGCACCGCCTTCGCGGTGTGGGCACCCAACGCGCGCATCGTTCGTGTTGTCGGTGACTTCAACCACTGGCAAGGTGTCGGCCACACCATGCGTGCCCTCGGCTCCACGGGGTTGTGGGAACTCTTCATCCCCGGCGTCGTCGCGGGAGAGAGATACAAATTCGACGTCCTCGGTCGTGACGGGCACTGGCAATTGAAGGCCGATCCGATGGCGAAGGCCACGGAGGTGCCGTCACAGACGGCCTCCGTCGTCGCGGAGTCCACCCACACGTGGGAAGACGACGCGTGGATGGAAGCGCGCGAATCCCGGCACCCGGAGAGCGAAGCGATGAGCGTGTACGAGGTCCACCTCGGCTCGTGGAAACAGGGACTCTCCTATCGGGATCTCGCGGACGAACTCATCCCCTACGTGGCGGAGACGGGATTCACCCACGTCGAGTTCATGCCCGTCACGGAGCACCCGTTCCCTCCCTCGTGGGGGTACCAGGTCACCTCCTACTACGCCCCCACGGCCCGCTTCGGTGGACCCGACGATTTCCGCTACCTCGTCGATCGCCTGCACCAGGCGGGCATCGGCGTACTTCTCGACTGGGTCCCCGGGCACTTCCCCAAGGACGAGTGGGCGCTCGCTCGTTTCGATGGGACGCCCCTGTACGAGCATCCCGACCCGCTACGCGGCGAACAACCGGACTGGGGAACCCTCGTGTTCGACTTCGCCCGCCCCGAGGTACGCAACTTCCTCGTCGCGAGCGCGGTCTTCTGGCTCAAGGAGTACCACGCGGACGGATTGCGCGTTGACGCCGTCGCCTCGATGCTCTACCTCGACTACTCCCGCAAGGCGGGCCAGTGGCGCCCCAACATCCATGGAGGACGCGAGAACCTCGACGCGGTTGCCTTCCTCGAAGAAGCGACGTCCACAACCGCGCGGTTGTGCCCCGGCACGATCATGGTCGCGGAGGAATCTACGGCATGGCCGGGGGTGACGACTCCGAGGAGCGCGGGCGGACTCGGGTTCTCCTTCAAATGGAACATGGGGTGGATGAACGACACCCTGAAATACCTCGCGGAACAACCCGAACACCGTAGCCACCACCACGCGCTCGTGACGTTCTCCATGATGTACGCCTTCTCCGAACACTTCCTGTTGCCCTTGAGCCACGACGAGGTGGTCCACGGGAAGGGATCCCTGTGGACGAGGATGCCGGGGGACGAGTGGCAGAAGGCCGCCGGCGTTCGGGCGCTTCTCACGTACCAATGGACGCACCCCGGAAAGAAGTTGCTCTTCATGGGCGGGGAGTTCGCCCAGATTCGCGAGTGGGCGGAGGACCGTTCCCTCGATTGGGACATTCTCGACAAGCCTTTCCACGGTGGCGTGCACCTCTTGGTCCGCGACCTCAACGCGCTGTACCACTCCACCCCCGCGTTATGGGAACTCGATTCCGATCCCGCTGGCTTCGAGTGGATCGATTCGGAGGACGCGGCTCATTGCGTTCTCGCCTACCTGCGCAAGGACCGCGATGGGCACCCGCTCGCAGTCGCGTGCAACTTCTCGACCGATGCGCACGAGGACTACCGGTTGGGGTTTCCCTCCGCCGGGCCGTGGGACGAAATCCTCAACTCGGATTCGGAGTTCTACGGAGGATCGGGGGTGGGCAACCTCGGACGGGTGATCGCGGACGAGATACCCCAAGGACGGTGGGCGAACTCCGCCTCGGTCCGAGTCCCCCCACTCGGGGCCGTGATCTTCCGACCAGCCGACGAGGAGTCTCCTTAACTCGTTGCGACCGACACCAGGTTGTGATCCGCCGCGACGACCGTCGGCAGCAGGCCCGAGCCCGCGGCTCCGATCCGCAAGACGACGAGATCCTCGTATCGATGAACCACCCTCGCCTTCAGGGTTTCTTGAAGGAGGGCCTTGTCCGAGGCAGGGAGGGAGAGTTGCGCGCCGGGAACGTTGAAGTCCGACACCACGTCAAGGGGCAAGAAGACGAGCGCTCCCCCCTCGGCATCGGCGAGGACGAACGCCTCGTCGATGCGGGCCGTTACGGTGTCGCCGTAGGTCCCGCTGCGGGGAGCCGCGCTCGCGGCGAGGGCGGTGCGCGCCTCGAACATCCTTTGGCGATACGGGTCGGGGGCGAACGCTTCCTCCAACTCGCTCGAGGCTCCCGCGTTCAGAAGCGCGACGTAGTCCTCGATCGCCTGCTCCGGTGTCAAGGTGAATCCCGGGGTGTCGAGCGAGAGTTGGTCGGCGCCCGTCGACTGGCCCGGCATCGCCGGGAGGACGCCTCCGGGGACCATGTGAGCCCACCATCGAAGCTGGTACTCGGATTGGACGTCGTCCTGGACCCATTCGAGCACCACCGGTGTGTGGGCGGCGTCGGCGGCTTCCGCGACGGTCGCCATCACGCGTGGCCACGTTGCCGAACCCGTCGTGTACGTGGCGAGCATGGTCTCGGAGATGACCTCCGGGGCGGCTCCCCCGTTGGCCGCAACGATGTATTCCGTCGCCCTTGTTGTCGCGGCGGAACCGGACACCCGCTCCCCCAACAGGCTGGGGTCTTTCGCCCCATCGGCTGCGGCGAGTTCGCTCATGGTCTCGGATACGATCCGGTCGGATTGAGCCGGGACGACGGCCCCCGGGGCGTCGAGCGTGGGTGCGTCTGGCGTTGAGGGAACGGGGGGCATGCAGGCGGCGAGGGAGAGCGCGGCAAGGGCGGCGGCCGCGGCTCGCACGACTCGCGCGGGTCGTGCGGCACGCATCGGCGTGAGCGTCATGGCTTCTTCGCCTTCCGCTTGGGCTGGGCATCCACCTTGGCCTTCTTCGCCTCGCTCGTCTTCTTCACGCTGTCGTGCCCCTTCCGTTCCCTCTCCCGCGTGGTAGGCAGCTGAGACTCGACGAGTCCGGCAGCGAGGATGACGAGTCCCACGACGATCAGGGAGAGCCCCCCGGCGATGACGGGCCACGCCCACCCATTGCCACGGTCGCGCGAGAGGGTGAGCGTGACGTCTCCCAGCGACGACCCGGATTCGGACACGAGGACGATCACCACGCCCGGTTCGACATCGGCGGGGTCGATCGTCGTCTCCCCCGTAGCGTGTCTCGAATCCCGCCACAGGTCGCCATCGCCATCGGCGACGTAGCTCCCGCCAGCGTTAACGTCGTCGACCTGGACGTCGTCCCACGACACGAGACCCCTGACGACGCTCGTGTGATCATCCTCGGCCCACGCGAACACGTCGACCGGTCGTGCCGTCCGGACGTCGAACGCCCCCGGCGCCGTGACGGAAATCGACAGGAGTCCATCGAAGGCAACCACCTCGGGAGGGATGACCGCGATGGGTGCTTCAAGGTCTCCTACGGCGTTAACGGTTGCGGCGGGACGGAGCAGAATGGCGACTCCGCCGACGGCGCACAGAGCCAATCCGGCAAGGCCAACAAGGGGTGCCAACCACTTTCGCTTCACGTTCCTCCCTGGATCGGCTTTCTACTCTAGTGTCCCGCCGTCAGGGAGTCGCGTTGTGGTGTCCGCGCGTGCCCACTACCCTGGGAACGAGTGTTACCTGCCCTGCAGAAGGAGTGCCCATGTCGGAACCGAATTCGCCGTTCCCGATCACGATGCGCGGTTACGACCGCGACGCCGTGGCGGCGTACCTCGGGCAGATGGAGGATCAGATCCGGGACGCGAGAGCGGAAGCCGACGCTGCCCGTCAGGAAGCCGAGCGCGTGCGTTCGGAACTCGATGCAGCTCAGGAGAGCCTCCGCGAGGCGGGCAAGCCGACGTACACCGGATTGGGAACCAGGGTCGAGCAACTCCTGCGTTCCGCGGAGGAGCAGTCGGCCGACGTGCTCGCCCGCGCCAACACACACTCGCAAGAAACGATCGCTCGTGCCAATCTCGCCGCGCAGCAACTCCGCGCTCGCGCGGACAACGAGGTCTCCGAGTTGCTGGCCCAGGCCAGACGGGAGGCGGATCTGCTCAAGACGTCGAGCGAGCGTGAGGCCGCCGCGCTGCGTGAGACGACCCAGCAACAGGTCGACGAACTCCTGTCGACTACGAAGCGTGAGGTCGAGTCCACGCGTTCCGCCCTCGACGCCGAGGTCGCCGAGAAAAGGGCGACGCTGGAGCGAGAGGTCGCGTCCACGAGGGCGACCGCCGAGCGCGAGGCAACGGAACTCAGGGTCGCGACGCAACGAGAGGCCTCCGAACTGGAGGAGTCCTCCCGCGTCCAGGCTGACCGTCTTCTCGCCGAAGCGAAGGCGACGGCCGATCGCATGGTCGAGGAGGGCCGCGCCGAACGCGACAAGGCCCGTCAGGATGCGTTGCGGATCCGCGAGGACCTACAAGTCGAGTCGGCTCAGAAGAAGGAAGACACCGAACGCGTCCTCAAGGTGAGGTACGACGAGGCAAACGCGGAGTACGAGGCGCTGGTCTCCGACGCTCGCCAGCGGGCACACGAGGCCGAGGCCCGGATGCAAGCCGCGATCGAACGCGGGGAGGCTGCGCGATCCGAGGCCGAACGTCATGCGGAAACCCTGCTGACCAACGCGCGAAAGAACGCCGACGAGATCATCGCGGAAGCCCGCGAGCACGCAGAGAAGATCATGAGCGAGGCCGTCAACGATTCCGAGAGGGAGCGCGCCTCCGCGCAGCGCGAGGTTGCCGAACTCAACCGCCAGCGTGAATCGATCACGGCCTACCTCGATGAGTTGAGGGTGCTCCTGACGACGGACCCGACCGCACGACCCGCCAACTCGCCGCTACCGGCCATGCTCGCGCCACTCGTCGCCTCGTCCCCGTCGTCCGACGCTGAGGCACCGGAGGCGAACCCCGATCTGAGCGCCGATCTGGTCAGCGCCCTAGGACTCGCCGAGGAGGCAGCCCGGTCCAAGCCGACCGACACCGCCGCCACGAACGTCGGGCTCGACGGACAACCGATCGACGACGCGCCGGAAACGGCGGAGGTCTTCGATGCGTTCGAGGAAATCGAGGAGACCAAGGCCCCCGCCGACGAAATCGAAGACGTCGACTAGCATGACCCCCACGGTCGCGCCCGACGGCGCCGATAGCGGCACGTCGGCACGGCCCGCCGATCCCCGAACGGAACGGGTGATGGCCCATGCGGAGGCCCTGGCTAAGGCCAAGGCTGCGGAGGGGCACCGAGCCTCCACCCTCCTTCAGGATTTCGTCCGTCACGCGCAGGCCGCGGGAATCCCCGCCACGCGACTGCGAGCGCGCTCCCACCGAGGGAAGGCTCGCTACGGCACGAATGTCGTGGGGTGGTACCTGCGCCACGACCGCTCCGTCGGGGTTTCGACCGACGGCGCCTTCTACGTTCTCACGACCCCGGCAAGCCCGACCGCTCGATTTCTGGGTGTGACCCTCAACCCGACCGACCCTCCGATGGAACTGGGGAGGGGTGCCCGCGATGGCGAGTCGATGCCGCTTTCCGTGGCGCTCAAACGGCGGCTCGACGCCGGGACGGACTTCCCCTCCTAGGCGGGCGCGGCCCCGCACTATCGCCCGATCAGCCTCTGGAGCGCGTCTGCGACCGCCTCAGGGGCCTCCAGCGGACTCAGGTGCCCCACCCCGGGGATCTGGTCCACCGACACCCCGGCGGCGTCCGCCATCTGCTCGGCTTCCTCGCGGGACGCCAGGGCGTCGTTCTCGCCCCACACGACGACCACCGGTCCTCCGACGGCCCCCAGGAGACGCGTGCGGTCCGGCCGCGCCGCCATCGCCCGCTGCCCCCACGCGACGGCTTCTGGGGTGGCCGAGCCGATAATCGCAGCCGCGGCCGTTACCGCGTCCTCGCGGCCGGGGCCGACGAGCCCGACGAGGGTCTGCGCCTGATCCTTGGGGTCGGGCAGGGAATGGCTCGTTTCGGCTTCGAGGGCCACCGCGAGCCTTCCCTGTCGCCTCGCGTCATCGTCGGCAATGGACCGAGTGTCGACGAGCCCGAGCCCGGCGACGGCGTCGGGGTGCCGCTCGGCGATCGCCAACGCGACATAGCCGCCCATCGAACACCCAACCCAGTGCGCGGCTTCCGCTCCGATTCCGTTCCTCAGGGTGACGACGGCGGCGTCGGCGATGGCGTCGATGCTCGGCTCGATCCCGGGCCATGGTGGCGTGGTGCCGAAGCCGGGGTAGTCGAGACCGTGACACGTCGCCCCGCGGGCCTCAAGAAGGCGAGCGAGGGGTTCCCACATGCGTGCGTCGAGGGGGAAGGCATGGAGGAACACCACGGGGTGCTTCCCGCGTCGGCCCGCGGCGGGACCCGCGCCTCTCAGGCCGACGTTCAGGACAGGCCTATCGTTTCCCATCATCGCTCCACCTTTCCCGCATCCACGGAGGGCACCTCGGTCGGCAGCGGCGCGCGCCCCGGTGCGATCCTCTCGACCACGCGATCCAGCACCCATCGTACGTACCGCTCCCCGACCCACAGGTGGCGCGCCCCTTCTCCTTCGACGACCTCGACCCCGGGGAAGGCGGCAAACCTCGCGCGCGCCTCGACGGGGGTGAGGTATTCGTCGTGCTCCGGCACGAGGGCGACGACGGGCTTGCCCGTCGCTTGCCACGCGGCGATGTCGTCGTCCCGCGCGCGCATGAGCGGAGGGGAAAGGAGAATCGCCCCCTCGACATCGAGGGCGCTCCCGTGCATCAGGGCGAGCTCCGTCCCAAAGGACCATCCCAGCAGCCATCGGTGAGGGAGGCCCCGAGAGACGATGAGATCGACGGCCGCCCGAACGTCGGCCCCCTCGCCCACTCCCCCCTCGAAGTGCCCCTCGGAAGCCCCTCGCGGGCTGTGGGTGCCGCGTGTGTTGAACCGGAGCACGGCGATATCGGCTAAGTACGGCAGTCTCCAAGCCGCCTTGCGCAATACGTGGGAGTCCATGAATCCGCCGTGCGTGGGGAGGGGGTGGAGCGTCACGAGTGTCGCGACGACCGTGCCCGAGGCGGGAAGCGCCAACTCGCCAACGAGGTTGAGCCCGTCTTCGGTGTGTATCGTGACGTCCTCCCGGATCGCGGGGAGGATCGTCATCGACCGCAGTTCGGTGGTCGGCTCCCCCTCTGGCGTCTCCTCGGGCAACGCAGGGTCAACCACGCGCCCTCCCGAAGCGCTCCCAACACGCCGTGTGCCAGTGCCGACGTTCCTCCTCCGCGACCGCTGGCCCAAAGAGGCCTCCCGCGGCCCACGCGACCACATGATTGGTCATCGCGGGGATGTCCTGGCCGCACGCGGGGCATACATAGGTCTTGTCGCGCTGGCGCGAGATGGCGACGTAGAACGGCTCGTTCCCCGGTCCAGCCTCGAGCCGCGCGGGAAATCCCCCCGTCACCTTGTCGAGGTCGAGTTCGGGGTGGGGCTCGCCGTACGGACGTTTGCGGGATCGGCGGGCCATAAGGCAATCCTAGGCTCGCGATCCTGGGAGACTTTCCCGTGCGAGTGGCCCAGCGGCGCTGCCCCCTAGAACAGGCGGCGCGAGTGGTCTTCCGTCCCCCGGAGCGCTTCGTAGTCGAGGACAACGCACCGGATCCCTCGGTCCTCGGCGAGCACACGCGCCTGCGGCTTGATCTCCTGAGCCGCAAACACCCCCTCGACCGGGGACAACAAGGGGTCGCGATTGAGCAGGTCGAGGTACCGCGTGAGTTGCTCGACCCCATCGACGTCGCCCCGCCTCTTGATCTCAATCGCCACCGACCGACCCCCGCCGTCGCGCGCGAGGATGTCCACGGGACCGATCGCGGTGGGATACTCCCGGCGGACGAGCGTGTACCCCTCCCCCAACGTTCCGATCTGGTCGGCCAGCAATTCCTGGAGGTGCGCCTCGACACCGTCCTTGACGAGCCCGGGGTCCGCCCCCAACTCGTGCTCGCTGTCGGCCAGTACCTCGTGAATCTCGATCTCCAGCCGGTCGTCCGCCTTCGCGTGTTGAACGATCCACACGAGGACGGCTCCGCGGGCGGCCGCCTCCTCCCCGGGAGCCTCCTCGCGCAGCGTGCACGGGGGGCTCATCCAGTTGAGGGGCTTGTACGAACCGCCATCGGCATGCACCAGCACCGAGCCGTCGGCCTTGACCATGATGGCTCTCGTCGCCAGCGGCAGATTCGCCGAGAGGCGCCCGGAGTACGCCGCGGAGCATCGAGCGATAAGGATGCGCACGCTACCCGCCGGACGGAGCGGCGAACCCCTCGACCGAGGCGTCCGACCCCGGGGACGGGTCCGCGGCGATCGTCACCAAATCCTCGTCGAACGACACGTAGCCTCCACCGATCGGCACGTCGATGACGTCTCCGTCCTCCTGCACGACGTGGACGTTGCATGCCCGGAGCACCGAGAGGATGGGTTCGTGGGCGGGGTACAGCCCCATCGAACCCTCGACGGTCATGAGGGACACATGCTCGGCCGAACCCCGGAAGAGCACCCCGGCGGGCGAGACGATGTTGACGCTGAGAGACATGGTCTACGCGGATTCCTTTTGGATGCGGTCCCAGTTCTTCTCGAGGTCCGCGATGCCGCCGATGTTGAAGAAGGCCTGCTCGGCGATGTGGTCGTACGAGCCGTCGACGATCCCAGCGAACGCCGTCACCGTCTCCGTCAACGGAACGGTCGAACCCGGCACCCCCGTGAACGCGGTGGCCATGTAGGTGTTCTGGGAGAGGAACTGCTGGATCTTCCTCGCTCGCGACACGACGATCTTGTCTTCCTCCGAGAGTTCGTCGACCCCCAGAATCGCGATGATGTCCTGAAGTTCCTTGTTCCGCTGAAGCACCGCCTTGACCGCCCCAGCGGTGTCGTAATGCTCCTGGCCAACGTAGCGGGGATCCAGGATTCGCGACGTCGAGTTCAGGGGGTCGACGGCGGGGTAGAGTCCACGCGATGCGATGTCGCGGCTGAGCTCCGTGGTCGCGTCGAGGTGGGCGAAGGTGGTGGCGGGGGCGGGGTCGGTGTAATCGTCCGCCGGGACGTAGATCGCCTGAAGCGACGTGATCGAGTGGCCGCGCGTTGAGGTGATCCGCTCCTGAAGTACCCCCATCTCGTCGGCGAGGGTCGGCTGGTAACCAACGGCGGAGGGCATGCGACCGAGGAGGGTCGACACCTCCGAGCCCGCCTGCGTGAAGCGGAAGATGTTGTCGATGAAGAGCAACACGTCCTGCCTCTCCACGTCACGGAAGTACTCGGCCATCGTCAGGGCGGAGAGAGCGACACGCAGACGCGTGCCGGGCGGCTCATCCATTTGACCGAACACGAGCGCCGTCTGGGCGATCACGCCGGATTCCGTCATCTCCCGGATCAGGTCGTTACCCTCGCGCGTGCGCTCACCAACACCGGCGAAAACGGACACCCCGTGGTGGTTGGTCGCAACGCGGTAGATCATCTCCTGGATCAGCACGGTCTTGCCGACACCGGCGCCGCCGAACAGGCCGATCTTGCCGCCACGCACGTAGGGGGTGAGCAGGTCGATGACCTTGATACCCGTCTCGAACATCTCGGTCTTGGACTCGAGTTGATCGAACGCCGGTGGCTTACGGTGAATGGGCCAGCGCTCGGTCACCTCGATGACCTCTCCCGGTTTGGCGTTGAGCACCTCCCCCGTGACATTGAAGACGTGGCCCTTGGTCATGTCCCCGACGGGAACGGAAATCGGCGCACCGGTATCGCGAACCTCGGTGCCGCGCACGAGCCCATCCGTGGGTTTGAGGGCGATGGCCCGCACCATGCTGTCGCCCAAGTGCTGCTCCACCTCCAACGTCATGTGCATGACGCCCTCGCCCTCACCCTGGGCGCGAAGGTCGATATCGAGTTCGAGCGCGTGATAGAGATCGGGGATGGCGTCCGCGGGAAATTCGATATCGACGACGGGACCGATCACCCTGGCGACGCGGCCCACGGAGCCCATGCCGGCGATGCGCTTGTCCGTCTCGGCTTGGTGGGCGGACGCGGTGCCCGTTGACTCGGTGGTGGCAGCCTTCGCGGAAGCGGCTTTGGCGGGAGGGGTCATGTCTACTCTCTTCTCACGATGCCGTCGCGAGCGCATCCGCGCCCGAGACGATCTCGCTGATTTCCTGGGTGATCTCTGACTGACGAGCCCGATTGGCGAGCCGCGTGTACTGGCGAATCATGTCTTCCGCGTTGGTCGTCGCGGTGTTCATCGCGCGTTGACGCGCGGCCAGTTCCGATGCCGCAGACTGCAGCAGGCACGCGTAGATGCGCGCCTCGATGTACCGAGGCAAGAGGGCGTCGAGCACCTCGCGGTCGCTCGGTTCGAAGTTGTAGAGCGGGAGCAATTGCTCGCCTTCGACCACCTCCCCCTCGACCACGACGAGCGGCACCAGCCGAAGGACCCTCGCCTGCTGATCGACCATGCTGCGGAACTGGGTATAGACGATATGGATCTCGGCGAGCCCACCGTCCTCCGCTCGCGCGAGGAATGCGTCGAGTAGGACGCGGGAAATCTCGGAAGCAATAGCAGGTGTCGGCGAATCGGAATCCCCCGACCACGCCCGCTCGGTCATGCGGTGCCGGAAGTTAAAGTACGAGACCCCCCGGCGACCCGTCACGTACTGCGCAACGTCCTTCCCGGTCTCCAGCAACTGGGCACGCAACCGCTCAGACTCCCGGATCGCGTTGACGGAGTACGCCCCCGCCATGCCGCGGTCGGCCGTGATCACCAGGATCCCGGCGCGCTTGGTGTCCGTCCGCTCGGTCGTCAGGGGGTGCTCGATGTCGGCGTGGCTCGCAACCGCGCTGATGGCGCGCGTGAGGGCGTGGGCGTAGGGCGAGGCCGCCGTGACCCTCTCCCGCGCCTTCCCGATCCTCGACGCGGCGATGAGTTCCATCGCACGGAAGATCTTCTTGAGCGACTGGGTCGATCGGATCCGCTGCCGGTATTGCCGCTGCTTTCCCGCCATCCGCTACGCCTTCTTCTTCCTGATGATTTTCTCCTGCGCCACGTCCGCCGTGCGGCCGTCGGCCACGGACTGCGTCGTGCTCAACTCGGTACCCAGGGTCGCGGTGAAGGTCGCAAGGTACTCGTCCACCTGCTTCGCCAGTTCCGCCTCAACCTCGTCGGAGAGAAGTCCGGTCGTCGCGATCTTTTGGAGCACCTTGGTGTTGCGACGCAAATGGTCGAGGAACTGGCGCTCGAAACGCAGCACGTCGATCACGGGGAGTTTGTCGAGCTTGCCGTTCGTCCCCACCCAGATCGAGACCACCTGATCCTCGATGGGATACGGGGAGAACTGGGGCTGCTTGAGGAGTTCCATCAGGCGGGAACCCCGGGCGAGCTGCTGGCGCGATGCCGCATCGAGGTCGGATGCGAACATCGCGAAGGCCTCGAGCGCACGGTACTGGGCGAGGTCGATCTTGAGGGTGCCCGCTACCTTCTTCATCGCCTTCACCTGGGCGGCACCTCCGACGCGCGAGACCGAGATGCCAACGTCGATCGCGGGGCGTTGGTTAGCGTTGAACAGGTCGGATTGGAGGAAGATCTGCCCGTCCGTGATCGAGATGACGTTGGTGGGGATGTACGCGGAGACGTCGTTTGCCTTCGTCTCGATGATCGGCAACCCCGTCATGGAGCCTCCACCCAGGTCGTCGGAAAGCTTCGCACACCGCTCCAGGAGTCGGGAGTGCAGGTAGAAGACGTCGCCGGGGTAGGCCTCGCGGCCCGGTGGGCGGCGGAGGAGGAGGGAGACGGCGCGATAGGCCTCCGCTTGTTTGGAAAGGTCGTCGAAAACGATGAGGACGTGCTTGCCGCCGTACATCCAGTGCTGGCCGATCGCCGAGCCGGTGTAGGGGGCGAGGTACTTGAAGCCAGCCGGGTCGGACGCCGGGGCGGCGACGATTGTCGTGTACTTCAAGGCACCGGCATCCTCGAGCGCTCCACGCACCGCGGCGATCGTCGACCCCTTCTGCCCGATGGCGACGTAGATGCAGCGCACCTGTTTCGCGGGGTCGCCGCTCTCCCAGTTGTCCTTCTGGTTGATGATCGTGTCCGTCGCGATGGCGGTCTTCCCGGTCTGGCGGTCTCCGATGATGAGTTGGCGTTGACCGCGACCGATCGGAATCATCGCGTCGATCGCCTTGAGACCCGTCTGAAGCGGCTCAAAGACGGACTTGCGCTGCATGACACCGGGGGCTTGAAGTTCGAGGGCACGCCGCGCCTCCTTGGCGATCTCGCCCAACCCATCGATCGGAGTTCCGAGCGGGTCGACGACTCGTCCGAGGTACCCATCGCCTACGGCCACCGAGAGGACTTCTCCCGTCCGGTGGACCACCTGGCCCTCCTCGACGCCCGTGAACTCCCCAAGGATGACGACACCGATCTCGCGTACGTCGAGGTTGAGCGCAAGTCCTAGGGTCCCGTCCTCGAAGCGAAGGAGTTCGTTGGCCATAACACCCGGCAGCCCGTCGACCTCGGCGATGCCGTCTGCCGCGAGCGTGACGTGACCGATCTCCTCCCGGGGCGAACCGGAAGGCTGGTAGGACCTCACGTAGGTGTCGAGGGCGGCCCGGATCTCCTCCGGACTGATCGTCATCTCGGCCATATTCTCTCTCCTGTAGGTGGTGCACTAACGTTCTGGGTCAGGTCTAGCCGACTAGTCGTCCCCTGGCGTCTTCGAGGCGAGCCACAATCGTGCCATCGATAACCTCGTCACCGATCTGAACCCTCACTCCTCCGATGACTCGACTATCGACAGTAACGTTCACTCGAATGTCCCGCCCGTAGGAACGACGCAACGTCTCGGTAAGACGCTCGCGTTGGTTCGCACTCAACTCGATGGCCGTGGCGACGTGGGCTACCGTCTTTTCACGACGGGCGGCGGCGACCTTGATGTAGTAGCAGATCATCTTTTCGAATCGACGGCCACGCGGAGAACCCGCCGCCCGGGTGAGGAGGGCAAGCGTTTCGGACGAGATGTGCGACCCGAAGAGCGTGGTAGCGAGCGCCACGCGGGCATCCGGGGGGGCGGTACGTAAGTCCAGCGCGGTGTGCAACTCGCTCTGCGTCGCGACGGTGCGCTCGATGTAGAACAACTCCTCCTCGACGGCTTCCAACTTCCCCGCGTGCTCCGCGGAGGCGAGCATGGCGTTGACGGCGGCGTCCTCGATCCCGCCGATCATGTCCTCCTGCAACCACCACCGCCGAGCCGCGAAGTCCGTGACCGCGGTGACGACGCGTGGGTCCATCCATCCGAACAGGGATTCGATGAGGGCGCGCTTGTCCGTACCGGGACGCGCGGGGTCGGTGAGGGCGCGACGAAGCGAACCGGACGAGTCGAGGGTGTCGACCACTCGGAAGAGTTGAGCCGCGAGACGCGCACCGTCCTCCCCTGCCGCGTTCGCGACCGGGTCGAAGGCGCGAAGACTCGCGTCTCTCGATGCCTCACTCGTCCCGCGCATGGTTAGCTCTTCTCCGCCTGGGACTCGATATCGGTGAGAAACGCGTCAACGACGCGCTGCTGCCGAGAGTCACTCTTGAGGGATTCGCCCACGATGCGGGACGCCAGTTCGGTAGCGAGCGTGCCGATCTCACCCCGAAGCGACACGATCGCTTGCTGACGCTCGGCGGCAATGTGTTGGCCAGCCGTTTCGACGATCCTGTCGGCCTCGCCTTGGGCGTGGTCGCGCGCTTCGTGAAGGATCTGTTGCGCCTGGGCACGCGCATCCTCCCGGATGCGGGCCGCCTCCGCGCGGGCGTCCGTCAGTTGTTGGGTGTACTCGGCGAGGGCGGCCGCAGCCTCGCTCTGAGCCTCTGCGGCCTTGGCAATTCCGCCCTCGATGAGGGAGGCCCGCTCGTCCAAGATCTTCTGGAGTTTGGGCATGATCCAGCGCAGGAAAGCCCAGACGATGAAACCGAAAACGACGAACGACCAGAGGAGGTCGTAGTTCGCGGGGAGGAGCGGGTTGATACGCTCGTCGCTTTCCCCCTCCGCCGCAAGGGCAAGGAGTCCTGCAAACATCACTAGAGCACGAAACCCGCGACGAGCCCGAGGAGCGCGAGCACCTCAACGAAGGCGACGCCAATTAGCATGGTCATGCGAAGCTGAGCCGCGATTTCCGGCTGGCGCGCCATGCTCTCCACGGTTTTCCCAACAAGAAATCCAAGGCCGAGTCCGGGGCCGAGCGTCGCCAGGCCGTAGCCAATCGTCGCGAGATTCCCCGAGACCGCCGCGATAGTAGTGGTATCCACTGATCTTCCTTCCGTTCGTGCCCGTCTCAAAGGCGGGCGAGGGTCACTCTAATGCTCTTCATCGATAGCCAAGGTCAAGTACACAGCTGACAGGATGGTGAAGAGGTACGCCTGAAGTAGCGCGACCGCGATCTCAAAGAGGGTGAAGGCGAACCCCGCGGCCAACGAGACGGCGCCGAACCCGCGCATCGCCCCGCTCGCGGTGAAGAAAAAGTACTGGGTCGCGGAGAAGCATAGGACAAGGAGCAGGTGCCCCGCGATCATGTTGGCCACCAGCCGCAACGCGAGCGTTGCTGGCCGCAGCACAAAGACCTGCAGGGCCTCGACAGGAGTCAGCAGGAGATAGATCGGCCACGGAATACCCGGAGGGAACAGGCTGAGGCGTAGGTATCTCAACAATCCGTGGTGATGAATCCCCGCGCCGAGGTACAAGAGGTATACCCACAAAGCCATGACGATCGGTAGCCCGATGAGCGACGTGCCAGAGAGATTCAGGAACGGAATGACCCCGGTGACGTTGAAGACGAAGACGGCGAGGAAGAGCGCGGTGAGAAACGCAACGTAGCGCTTGCCCCGCTCCTTACCCAGAACCTCGTCGACAATCTGGAGGCGCACAAAGTCCAGCGCGATCTCCACCAGTGCCTGTCCGCGTCGTGGCACGATACGCGCTCGCGAAGCGACGAGGCCGAAGATCCCGACGAGGACGATCGCGGAAACGATGCGGATCATCGCGATGCGGTTGAATTCGAAGATCGTTCCCTGGAAGAGAACCGCATCGGGGAAGAAGTCCGTGAGCGATGGCGGATGGAATCCGTTCGACGCGAAAAGCCATCCGAAGAAACTCTCGCCCGACGCCGGGCTGGGGGTTGGTGTCGGATCGCCTCCCGCGTTGGTGGTCACCACCCCGGCGATGGTGACCAGGGCGTGCAGCACGGCGACTCCATTTGTTGGCCTCATGAGGGCGCTGACGCGGCACCGAGGCAGGGCGACAATCGAACTTAAGACTAACGCATCGGCTCGTTACGACGAACCAGGCGCGACGTAGGGAACCCTGGCCCGGGTGGTCAGAATCAGCTTGATCGTTAGCCCAGCGAGCACCCCGCAACCAAACGTCACGACCAGCGCAACCCGAGCCGAGCCGTCGAGTTTTTGCCCCTGTGACACGAGAGCGATCGCGATCAGGATCACCACAAGAAACTCCGAGACGACGGCGAGCGCTAAGAGCCATGGGGCGCGGTGGTGCGAGGCTAGCATCGCCGCTGGCCCGATGAGCGAGACCACGAGCGCGGCACCACCTCCGGCGGCCGCCGCAGCCGCCGCCCCACCACTGTCGATCATTCCGGCGATTCCGGCGCCGAGGACCCCGATCGCCGTGACGATGATCGCCGCGTAAACGATGATCTTCCGATACAACGCCGCTTCCGTCGTCATGACGTGGGGGACTCCCGTCGCTCTCGCCGAGCGGAGGTGCTGCCCTTCCGCCCGGACGCTGGTTGCTTCCCGGCTCGAACTCCGGCCCATTCGAGAACCTCCGCGAGCCTCCCCCGGTATTTCGGGGAGAACGTCACCAGTCCTGCCGCAACGATCCCGATCGCCATGAACAGGGCCGCATATCGACCTCGGACGAACACGAGGGACACGGTGCCAAAGCTTAAGACCGCGGTCCACACGTAGAGGACGGAAACCGCCCAACGATGCGAATGCCCAAACGCGAGGAGGCGATGGTGCAAATGGTGGGAGTCCGCAGACCACGGAGACTTACCCCGGAGTGTCCGTGTGACAACCGCGAGCGCCATGTCGAGTAAGGGCACGGCAACCACCATGACGGGCAAGAGGATCGGAACGAACGCCGGGAGCCGCTCACGGCTTGAGACGACCTCCGGGTCGATCTGGCCCGTGACGATGATCGCGGCGCACGCCATCGTGAGGCCCAGCACCATCGAGCCGGAGTCGCCCATGAAGATTCGTGCGGGGTGCAGGTTGTGGGGGAGGAACCCGAGGCACGCCCCGACGAGGGCCGCGAGGATGAGGGTCGCGAGGCTCGAGTAGTCACCGGGAGACGCGTTCCTCTGGATGACGTAGGTGTAGAGGAAGAACGCCGACCCCCCGATCGCCATCATGCCGGCGGCAAGCCCATCGAGGCCATCGATGAAGTTGACGGCGTTGATCGCGACGACGACGACGATCATGGTCACGGCGAGGGAAATGGGGCTCGACGCGATCGTCAGGCCTCCGATGGGCACGGACACGAGTTGGACCCCACCCCACGCGACGATCCATGCGGCGAACACCTGGCCCGCGAGTTTGGCCATCCAGTCGAGATCGATGATGTCGTCGATCACCCCGATGACGCACACCAGGAAGGCCCCTCCGATAACCGCCCACACCGCCCCCGACGTCTGGAAGACCGCACCGAGGAACGGGACCCTGCTCGCGAGCGCGAGGGACACGGCGAGCCCGAGGAAGATGGCGACGCCCCCGAGCCTCGCGGTGGCGACCTGGTGAACGTCGCGCTCGCGCACAGCCGCGACCGCGCCGATCTTGAACGCGAGGTATCGCATCGCGGGGGTCGCGACGTATGTGACGAGGGCGGAGACGAAGAGGAGAAGGAGGTAGACCTTCACGCGGCCGCCGCCTTGTCCAGCACACCGGGACCGACGATCGCTTCGATCGCCTCCCGGGTGATCGCCCCCACCCTCACGAGGCGCATCGGCGATTGTGTCGCGTCGAGGACGGTCGAGGCCGTGCCGATGGGTGACGGCCCGGCATCGAGAATGACCTCGCACACGGCCCCGAGAAACCGCTCCGCCTCCTGCGCGGTAGTCGCGGGCGCCTCTCCCGTGAGGTTGGCACTCGTCACCGCAAGGGGGCCGGTGCGGGTGAGGAGTGCCCGTGCGGTCGCGTGGTCGGGAACGCGCAGGGCGACCGTCCCGTGCGTCTCCCCGAGGTCCCAGTCGAGACTGGGCATCGCGGGAACGACGAGGGTCAAGGGTCCGGGCCAGAAGGCGTCCATGAGGGCTACTGCCACAGAGGGGAGTCTCTCCGCGAGTTGGGCCGCGGCTTCTGCGGATTCGACGAGCACGGGCGGAGGGGATTGGGGGCCCCTGCCCTTGGCCGTGAGCATCCGGGCAACGGCCTGCGCATCGAACGCGTCGCATCCGATGCCGTAGACGGTGTCCGTCGGCAGGACGATCGATTCCCCTCGCCCCACCGCGTCGGCCGCCGCGTCGAGCGACGGATCCCAAACGGAGGCGTCGTGCGCGGGGAGGATCACGTGGGCCAGTCTCCCACGGCTCACACGCGTATCGCCACGACGAACCGGTCCCTTTCGGTGAGGTCCCGTCGGGTGTCGACGTCTCGCCAAGCGCCTTGCCCCTCAAGGATGCACCTGACGGCCTCCCCCTGGTCGTCTCCGTGCTCCATGACGAACGTGCCTCCGGGGTGAAGGAGGCGGGCGGCCGCTGCCGCGATGCCGCGCGGAACCTCGAGCCCATCCGCCCCGAGCCCGTAGAGCGCGATGTCCGGGTCGTGAATCGCGACCTCGGGATCGCGCGGTACGGCGCCATGGGGGACGTACGGGGGGTTCGAGACGACGACATCGACGGTCCCCGTTCGGTCGGCGAGGACGGTCCTCGCGTCGCCCCTGATGGGGGTGAGTCGACGCCGGACGTCCTCCGGCTGGGCGGCGACGTTGCGCTCCAGGTACGCGAACGCCTCGCGGCTCATTTCGACCAAGGTGACGTGGACACCGAGCGCCTCCATCGCGACCGCGATCCCGATCGCGCCCGACCCCGCGCACAGGTCTACGACCTTCACCGGCAAGCACGGTCCGCGCTCGCGCAAGTAGTCGTCGGCCGCTTGGATCGTCGCCCCCGCGACCACCTCCGTCTCGGGCCGAGGAACGAACACCCCTGGTCCAACCTCAAGCTCGATCCCTCGGAACGCCGCCCGGCCAAGGAGGTGTTGGAGCGGTTCGCGCGCGGCGCGCCGCTTCACCAACAGCGCCCAGCCCGCGGCATCGAATCCCGCGGGAATCGCGTCCCCCCTCGCCACCGCGGTCCGGCATTCTCCGGGATCCCAGCCGAGGGCGTACGCCAGCAAGGCCAAAGCGTCGTGGGCGGGGCTGGGCACCCCGCTTGCCCCCAATCGCTCGGTGGCGTCGACAAGGAGCGACGAGAGCGAGGGGCCGGTCGCCCCCGTGTCGGCGGCCACCGTCATTGCCTACTCGACGTCGCCCGCGAGGCGCGCGGCTTCGTCGGCGTCGATCGCGGACTGGATGACCGGCCCGAGATCGCCAGCAAGAACCTGGTCGAGGTTGTACGCCTTGAACCCCGTCCGGTGGTCGGCGATCCGATTCTCGGGGAAGTTGTACGTGCGGATGCGCTCGGAGCGGTCGACCGTCCGAACCTGGGACCGGCGGGCGGCCGCGACCTCCGCATCGGCGGCCTCGCGTTCCACGGCGAGCAACCGCGCGCGGAGGATGCGCAGCGCGGATTCCTTGTTCTGCAGTTGGCTCTTCTCGTTCTGGCACGTCACCACGGTCCCCGTGGGGATGTGGGTGATGCGCACGGCGGAGTCCGTCGTGTTGACGGACTGACCACCGGGGCCGGACGAGTGATAGACGTCGATCCGAAGGTCGTTCATGTCGATCGGCACTTCGGTAATCTCTTCGACCTCGGGGAACACCAGTACCCCAGCGGCCGAGGTGTGGATACGCCCCTGGGACTCCGTCGTTGGGACGCGCTGGACGCGGTGGACACCGCCCTCGTACTTGAGGTGAGCCCACACCCCGTTTTCGGGATCGGGGTTTCCCTTGGCCTTAATCGCGACCGACACGTCCTTGTAGCCACCGAGTTCCGTTTCAGTCGCGTCGAGGATCTGGGTGGACCAGCCCTGCTGCTCCGCGTACTTGAGGTACATCTTGAGGAGGTCGCCCGCGAAGAGCGCGGACTCGTCCCCACCCTCCCCCGCCTTGACCTCGAGGATGACGTCGCGTGCGTCGTCCGGGTCGCGGGGAATGAGGATGGTACGCAGGTCCGCCGCCTTAGCGTCCGCTGCCTCACGAAGGGCGGGAATCTCGGCTGCGAACTCGGGGTCCGCCGCCGCCATCTCCTCCGCCGCGCTCAGGTCGTTCATCGCCGCGTCCCACGCGTGGTAGGCCGCCACGACCCTCCCGAGTTCCGCAAAGCGGCGTCCGAGTTTCTTTGCCCTTCCGGCGTCCGTATGAACGGACGGGTCCTGAAGCTGCAGCTCGATATCGGCGTACTCGTCCAGAAGTGGGTGGACGGCGGCGAAGGGGTCGGTCACGATGATCGTCCGGCGGGCGGACTACTGGGCCGCCGCTTTACTAGCAGCGGCCTTGCCCGCCGCCGTCTTGCCGTACCGCTTCTCGAACTTGGCGACGCGACCCCCGGTGTCGAGGATCTTTTGCTTGCCCGTATAGAACGGGTGGCATTCGTTGCACACGTCGGCTTGCATGACTCCGGAGGCGACGGTGCTGCGCGTCTTGAACGTATTACCGCACGTGCACGTGACAATCGTGTCGACGTACTCGGGGTGAATGTCCTTCTTCATGATCTCCTCTATCGCTCCGGGTCGGGCGCGTCGCTCGCGTCCGTGAACCGGTGCTCGGCGTCCCATGGTACTACCGGGGGTTGGGCCTAGTCGTCGCTGGTGCCGTTCGGCGTTGTCTTGGCGACCTGAAGGAGGAACTCGACGTTGGTCTTGTTCTCCTTGAGCTTCTGGAGCACGAGCTCGATCGCTTGCTGTTGGTCGAGGGCGGACAGCACCCGACGAAGCTTCCAGGCGATCTTGAGTTCGTCGGCGGGAAGGAGGATCTCCTCGCGACGCGTACCGGAGGCATCGACGTCGACGGCGGGGAAGATGCGCTTGTCCGCGAGCGAACGGCTGAGCTTGAGCTCCATGTTGCCGGTGCCCTTGAACTCCTCGAAAATGACCTCGTCCGCCTTCGATCCCGTCTCGACCAGGGCGGTCGCGAGGATCGTCAGGGACCCACCGTGCTCGATGTTCCGCGCCGCGCCAAAGAAGCGCTTGGGCGGGTAGAGCGCGGACGAGTCGACACCACCGGACAGGATGCGGCCCGATGCCGGCGCGCTGATGTTGTAGGCGCGCCCAAGGCGGGTGATCGAGTCGAGGAGGATGACGACGTCCTTGCCCATCTCGACGAGACGCTTGGCGCGCTCGATTGCGAGTTCGGCGATGGCTGTGTGGTCGGTCGCGGGGCGGTCGAACGTCGAAGCGACAACCTCTCCCTTGACCGTCCGCTGCATGTCGGTGACCTCTTCCGGCCGCTCGTCGACCAGGACGACCATGAGGTGAACCTCGGGGTTGTTCGTCGTGATGGCGTTCGCGATGGCCTGGAGCACCAGGGTCTTTCCGGCCTTCGGCGGCGAGACGATGAGGCCACGCTGGCCCTTGCCGATCGGGGCGACCAAATCGATGACACGAGTCGTCATGACGTTGGGCGTCGTCTCGAGGCGCAACCGCTCTTGCGGGTACAGCGGTGTGAGATCGCCGAAGAGGACCCTGTTGTGAGCCTCCTCGAGCGAGACGCCGTTGATGGTCTCGACGCGCACGAGGGCGTTGAACTTCTGCCGCTGGCCGCGCTCTCCCGGGCGGGGTGGGCGTACGGCACCGGTAATCGCGTCTCCCCTGCGGAGCCCGTACTTCCTCACCTGGTTGGTGGAGACGTAGACGTCCGCCTTGCCCGGAAGATAACCGGACGTCCGGATGAACGCGTAGTTCTCGACGATGTCGACGAGCCCACCGACGGGGGTCAACTCCTCGCCTTCGCGGACCTCGTCGTCCTCGCGCTCGTCGCCCATGTCCTGGCCGTCCGAACGCATGGGACGCTCGCGGTCGCGGCCCCGGCCACGGCCCCGGCGTCTGCGGGAGTTGCGATCGTCGCCTCCCTGGCCACCGCCTTGCTGGCCACCGCCTTGCTGGCCGCCGCCCTGCTGGTTGCCGCCCTGCTGGTTGCCGCCCTGTTGGTTGCCGCCTTGTTGGTTGCCACCTTGTTGGTTGCCACCGGACTCCCCACTCGCCGCGCTCGCGACGGCCTGGCGGGCCCTCTGGGCACGGGAGTCGCCGGAGTTGCCCGAACCCCCGGAGCCACTCGAGTCTCCCGACGGGGTGGTGTCACTGGTCGAAGCGTTACCACTAGTCTGCGCGGAGTCCCCGGAGTTGCCGGAGTCCGCGCTCTGCTCGGCACGAGCGGGAGACACAACCCCGCCGCTTTGGATGGCGTCCACGAGATCGCCCTTCTTCATGTTTGAGGTACCCGAGACCCCGAGTTCAGACGCGAGGGCCTGGAGTTGGGGAAGCTTCATGGCACTGAGGGATACCGCGGCGTTTGCGCCACCGGCCGCCTCGTTCTGTTCCGTCACACTTATCCTTTCGTCGCACGGGCCTCTGGGGTCCTCGGTGCGAGACGTCCACGGGTGCGCGGTATGCGTCACAGCAACGTCAGAAAAGACGCGCTCCTCGTGGATTGCTTCCGGATTGTCGATGCGCCCTCGAGGGCGGATCCTCCTGGAATGCGCAACCACCATACCACTACGCGGTGTCAACCCCCAACACGCGTGGGGGGACGCACACCCCTGCGCGCTGGCGGTGCACGAGTGCCGAAACGCGTATAGAACCGGCACTCCAGCACCGCAGGGGCGCTTCGGCCCCGCGGTCAGGCCTCGACGGGGGCGGCGAACTGGGCTTCGTAGAGGCGCGCGTACGCCCCGTTCGCCTCGAGAAGCTCCTGGTGCGTACCCTGCTCGACGATCGCACCCTCCTCCATCACGAGGATGAGATCGGCGTCCCGAATGGTCGAGAGTCGGTGGGCGATGACGAAGCTCGTCCGGTCCTTGCGCAGTTCGATCATCGCGTGCTGAACGAGGAGTTCGGTTCGGGTATCGACGGAGGACGTCGCCTCGTCGAGGATGAGGACGCTCGGCTTGGCGAGGAAGGCCCGGGCAATCGTGATGAGCTGCTTCTCCCCCGCGCTGATGTTCGAGGCGTTGTCGTCGAGGATGGTGTCGTACCCGTCGGGGAGCGCGTGGACGAATCGGTCGACATAGGCTGCCTCCGCCGCCGCGTGGATGTCCTTCTCCGTCGCATCCGGGCGACCGTACGCGATGTTTTCGCGAATCGTCCCCTCGAACAGCCACGTGTCCTGGAGGACCATGCCCGTTCGGGAACGGAGGTCGTCGCGGGTCATCTGAGAGATGTCGACACCGTCGAGCGTGATGCGCCCACCGTCGAGTTCGTAGAACCGCATGATGAGGTTGACGAGCGTTGTCTTTCCCGCGCCCGTTGGACCGACGATCGCGACGGTCTTGCCCGGACACGCGACGAGCGAAAGGTCGTCGATGAGGGGCTTGTCGGGGACGTAGCGGAACGACACGTGCTCGAACTCGAGCTTGCCGTGCTTGGAGCGCGGGCTCAAAGGCGCGGAGGGATCGTCGGACTGCGGATCGGCGTCGAGAAGCTCGAACACGCGCTCCGCGCTCGCCACCCCAGACTGAAGAAGGTTGGCCATCGATCCGAGCTGAGCCAACGGCTGCGTGAATTGCCGCGTGTACTGGATGAACGCCTGAATGTCGCCCAGGGGGATCGAGCCATGAGCGACCATGATCCCGCCGACGACCGCGATGGCGACGAACACGAGGTTCCCCACGAACATCGTCGCCGGCATGATGATCCCGCTCACGAACTGGGCCCCGAAGCTCGCCTGGTAAAGCGTCTCGTTCTCCTCCGCGAAGCGAGTCTCGACCTCCTTCTGGCGTCCGAAGACCTTGACGAGGGCGTGGCCCGTGTACATGTCCTCGATCTGCGCGTTGAGCGTCCCGGTGTGCTTCCACTGGGCGACGAACATCTTCTGGCTTCTCTTGGCGACCGCCATCGCAATCCCGGCGGTCAACGGGACGGAGATGAGCGCGATGAGGGCGAGGCGCCACGAGATGGAGAACATCATGCCGATGACGCCAACGACGGTCAGGGCGGACATGAAGAGTTGCGCGAGCGTCTGTTGGAGCGACTGGGAGATGTTGTCGATGTCGTTCGTGACACGGCTGAGCAACTCGCCACGGGGGTGCTGGTCGAAGTAACTCAGAGGCAATTGATGGATCTTGTCCTCGACGCGAGCGCGCAACGTGAAGATCGTTCGTTGGGTCACGCTATTGAGGATGAGCCCCTGAAGCAACTGGAAGAGCGAGGCCGCAATGTAGATCCCCATGACCCAGAACAGGAGGCTATGAAGTCGAGAGAAATCGATTCCCGTACTGCGGGTGAAGCCTTCGAAGATGACCGTCGTCGCGTTGCCGAGGATCTTCGGTCCCGTCACCGAAAGCGCCACGCTTGCCGCACCCACAAGGATGACGACCGCTACCCAGAACTTCTCGGGGTGAAGAAGGCCGGCGAGCCGGCGAGCCGAGCCCTTGAAGTCCTTCGCCTTCTCGACGGGGACACCCATGCCGCCGAAGGGACCATGGCCGGCCGGACCACGCCGCGGCTGGGGGCGGACGGGTGCTTGTTCTCGCTCGCTCATGCCACTTCCTCCGCTCGGAGCTGGGTACTGACGATCTCGCGATAGGTCTCGGACGAGGCGAGCAACTCCTCGTGGGTGCCGCGTGCGACGATCCTGCCCTCGTCGAGAACGAGGATCTGGTCGGCGTCAATGATGCTCGAGACTCGCTGGGCGACGACGATGACGGTCACATCTGTCGCGGCCCCTCGCAGGGCCTTGCGCAGCCGCGCGTCCGTTGCGGTGTCGAGGGCGGAGTACGAATCGTCGAAGATGAGGATCTCGGGGTTCCTGACCAGCGCCCGCGCGATGCTGAGGCGCTGCCGTTGGCCACCCGATACCGTCGTGCCACCCTGGGCTACCTCGGTCTCCAGTCCATCGGGCATCTCCTCGACAAACCGCTTGGCCTGGGCGATCTCGAGCGCGGCCCACAGTTCGTCGTCCGTCGCGTCGGGGTTGCCGTAACGCAGGTTGCTCGCGACCGTACCGGTGAAGAGGTAGGGACGCTGGGGCACCAGCCCGATCTTGGACCACAGGGTCTCGAGATCGGCGTTGCGTACGTCGACGCCGTCGACGAGAACCTGGCCTTCCGTAACGTCGTACAACCGCGGAAGGAGATTGACGAGAGTCGTCTTACCCGAACCCGTGCTTCCGACGATCGCCGTCCGCGTGCCTTTCTTGGCGACGAAGCTGATGTTCGAGAGCACTGGCTTCTCCGCGCCGGGGTAGGAGAAGGTGACGTCGCGTAACTCGACGGCGCCTTTCCCCGTGAAGGCAGTAATGGGGTTGACGGCGGGGACGACGGTCGAGTCGGTTCCGAGCACCTCGCCGATGCGGTCGGCGGCGACCGAGGCGCGGGGCAGAAGGACGAAGAGGAACGTCGCCATCATGACGGCCATGAGGATCTGCATGAGGTACTGGAGGAACGCGATGAGCGCGCCCACTTGCATCTCGCCGGAGTTGACACGGGACGCTCCGAACCACAGGACGCCGATGCTGGAAAGGTTGAGCACGACCATGACGACCGGGAACATCGCCACCATGAGGCGGCCGGCCTTGAGGGCGGACTCGGTGACGTTGGCGTTGGCCTCCGCGAAACGCTCACGCTCGACCGGTTCGCGCACGAACGCCCGCACCACCCGGATGCCGGTCAGCTGCTCGCGCAGCACGCGGTTGATCGCGTCGATGCGCCTCTGCATCCGACGGAAGTGCGGAACCATGCGGACGACGATCGAGATGACGGCGGCGAGCAGCACCGGGATCGAGACGACCATGATCCACGAGAGCCCTACATCCTGCTGAAGGGCCATGATGACCCCGCCGATCGACATGAAGGGCGCGGTGATGAGGAACGTGCTCCCCAACATGACGAGCATCTGAACCTGCTGGACGTCGTTCGTCGTGCGCGTGATGAGCGAGGGGGCTCCGAAATGCTGCACCTCGTGTTCGGAGAACGTGCCGACCTGAGCGAAGACGTGGGAGCGGAGGTCGCGACCTACCCGCATCGCGAGCTTGGCGCCAAAGTAGACCGCGGTGATGGAACAGGAGATCTGGAAGAGCGTGAGCCCCAACATGATCCAGCCGTCGTACCAGATGTGGCCGATATCCGGGTTGGGGATGCCGTTCGTGATGTTCGCGACGCCCTTGTCGATGAGGTCGGCGTTGAGGCTCGGCAGGTACAGGTTGGCGATCGACTGTGCGAGTTGGAAGATGACGATACCGAGGAGTAGGCGCCCGTAGGGGCGCACACTTCTCACGAGGAGGTTCCAGAGCATGTACTTATCCGTCCTCTCGCGCGATCCCGCGCAGGATGAAGTCGACGAGTTCGTCGGTGGTGAGAGCCTGGGTCTCATTGAAGGCGGGGATTTCGCTCGCGAACACGATGAGGCGAATCATCTGGGCGGCCACGCGCGGGCTGATACGGAGGCGGTCGCGCTCCGTTTCGAGCAGGCCGGTCAGAAGGCCCTCCATCTGGGCGCGATCGTGGACGGGTCCGCCGCGTCGATGGTGGCGGTGGGCGTGTCGCTCGCTCATACCGACCGCACTCATGATGCCCATGATCCCGGCGAAGCGGGTACGCATGAGGACGACGACTTGGCGAACCTTCTCCTCAAGGGCGAGGGCGGGGTCGATGGACGACAGCCCCTCGCGAATCGCCTCGGGATCCATGTATCGAGCGACGGCGGCCTTGCACAACTCCCTCTTGTCCTTGAAAGCCCGGAAGACCGTTCCCTCCGCGATTCCGGCGGCGTCGGCGATCTGCTTGGTCGTGACGTCCCGGCCGTACTCCGCGAAGAGTGGGATCGCGGCGTCGAGGATGGCCGCACGTCGATCGTCGACGGGGAGCGGTTGGGCTCGGCGGGATTCAGGACGCACGAGCGAGAGCATATATGAGTGAGTGCTCACTCACAAGTCAAGAAGGGAACCAGCGATGCCCTCGGCTACAACCTCTCGGCGACGGCTCCGGGAACCCGCTCGGTCGTGAGGATGCACCGCCACGTGTCATCGCCGATGCCGTCGGCCCACGGAAGCGGCCCGCTAGCGAGCCCCTCCGCCGCGAGGTCGGTGCCGATCACCAACACGGACGGCCCGGCCCCCGAGACGACTGCGGCGAGCCCGCGCCCGCGGAGCTCGCCGATCATCGCTACCGCCGAGGGCATGTGGCCCGCGCGGTAACCCTGGTGGATGCGGTCCTCCGTGGCATCGAAAAGCAGTTCCGGCCAACCCCCGAGCGCGTGAACGAGGAGGGCGGCACGTGACGCGTTGAACGCGGCGTCACGGTGGGGCACGGTTGCCGGGAGGGTTTTCCTCGCCTCCGACGTGGGTACCACGCCATGAGGAATGAGCACGGCGGTCTCGATGTCGTCCGCAACCTGCAACGGCGACGCGTGCGCCCCGGTGTCGTCCTGCCAACATACGACCGCGCCACCGTAGATGGCTGGCGCGGCATTGTCGGGGTGACCCTCGATGGCGGTCGCCATCGTCAGCGCCGCTTCGGGAGAGAGGGCGTGCGGCTCGGCGATCAGCTCGCGCGCGGCCGTGAGGGCGGCGACGATCGTCGCGGCCGAGGACCCGAGTCCCTGGCCGTGGGGGATCTCGTTGTGCGCGATCACGTGAAGGCCGGAGTGGGGAGCGGTGACGCTGTCGAGAGCGGAACGAAGCGTCTGGACAAACAGGTGCGACTCGTCGAGCGGAACCGTGCCCTCACCCTCCCCCGTCACGTCGATCGTCACGTCCGTCGAGGCGAGCAGTTCTACCTCGATCGTGTCCACCGCCCCGAGCGCGATCCCCAGGCAATCGAAACCGGGCCCCATGTTTCCCGCACTCGCGGGAACGGTCACCCGAACGTGATCGCAGCCGAGCCTCATGTCAGCCCCGCTTTCATGTCAACCCCAGCGCCTCGGCCGCGGCGACAACGTCAACGGGAATGACGGTCGGGTCGGGCACGCGCCCGCTGAGCGCGGTCTCGGTGTCCTTGAGGCCCGTGCCGGTGACGGTGCACACGATGCACGCCCCCTCGGGGATCTCGTCTGCCTCCGCAGCGACGAGGAGCCCGGCGACGGAGGCGGCCGACGCGGGTTCGACGAATACCCCGACCTCGCCAGCGATCATCGCCTGGGCGTCGAGGATCTGCCGGTCGGACACCGCGCGGATCCACCCGCCGGACTCGTCGCGCGCCGCTACCGCGAGGTCCCACGACGCCGGGTTGCCGATGCGGATGGCCGTCGCCACGGTCTCGGGGTTCTTGATCGGCTCACCCTTGACGAAGGGAGCGGCACCCTCCGCCTGGACGCCCCACATGATCGGGCGATGCGTCGCCTCCCCGTGGTCGGCGTACTCCGTGTATCCCATCCAATACGCGGAGATGTTTCCCGCGTTCCCCACCGGCAGCACGTGGATGTCGGGGGCGTCTCCCAGGGCGTCGCAAATCTCGAACGCCGCGGTCTTTTGCCCCTGGAGGCGGTACGGGTTGATGGAGTTGACGAGAGCGACGGCGTAGTCCTCCGCGAGCGCGCGGGCGATGTCAAGGCAATCGTCGAAGTTCCCATCGACTTGGAGCAGTTTGGCCCCGTGGACGATGGCCTGCGCCATCTTCCCCGCCGCGATCTTGCCTTGGGGAAGGATGACGGCGCACACCAAACCCGCTCGCGCGGCGTAGGCGGCGGCGGAAGCCGACGTGTTCCCGGTCGATGCGCATACGACCGTCGTCCCACTCTCCTTGACCACCTGGGTGATCGCCGCCGTCATGCCACGATCCTTGAAGCTTCCCGTCGGGTTGGCCCCCTCGACCTTGAGGTGAACATCCGCCCCCACCCGCTGGGAGATCGTGTCCGCGGGAACGAGCGGAGTGCCACCTTCGCCGAGCGTGACGATGGGGTCGCCAATGGTGAACGGCAAGTACTCCAGGTACTCGCGGATGACCCCACGCCAGAGCGCCACTATTCCCCCTCGATCCTCAAGACCGACAGGACGGCGCGAACCACCTCGCACGCGCGAATCTCCTCCACGGTTTCGCGGAGATCCGACTCGACCGCCTCGTGGGTGGAGATGACGAGTTGGGCACTGCCCTCGGCGCCACCACTCGGGGGCTGGCGTACGGACTCGATCGAGACGCGGTGCGCGCCGAGGATCGCGGCGACCTTGGCGAGCACACCGGGGCGATCGTCTACCTCAAGGCGGATTTGGAACCGGGTGCGCGACGCCCCAATGGGCAAGAGCGGAAGGGAGACGTAGTTCGACTCGCGGGGGCCGGCGCCACCGAGCACGCGGTGACGGGCGATCGAGACGATGTCCCCGAGGACGGCGGACGCGGTGGGGACTCCCCCCGCGCCGAGGCCGTAGAACATCAATTGCCCCGCCGCCTCCGCCTCGATGAAAACCGCGTTGAACGCGCCACCGACGGTCGCAAGGGGGTGCTGAAGTGGGACGAGGGTCGGGTGGACACGGACGGTTACCCCATCCTCGGAGCGTTCCGCGATCCCCAGAAGTTTGATGACGTGTCCCGATTCCGCAGCGGCCGCAACGTCGTGTGGCGTGATCTCCGTAATGCCTTCCCGGTAGACGTCGTCGAGACGCACGCGCATGTGGAACGCGAGGGAGGCAAGGATGGCGATCTTAGCCGCAGCGTCGTACCCCTCGACGTCGGCGGTCGGGTCGGCTTCGGCAAAACCCAACTCCTGCGCTTCCTTGAGGGCGATCTCGTACCCGAGGTGGGCCGTCGCCATGCGATCGAGAACGTAATTGGTGGTCCCGTTGACGATGCCGAGGATGCGGACGACGCGATCGCCCGCGAGCCCCTCGCGCACGGGGCGGATGAGGGGTATGGCCCCACCGACGGCGGCCTCGAAATAGAGGTCGACCCCGTTGGTATCCGCGGCTTCGTAGATCTCCGGGCCACACTCCGCCAGGAGTGCCTTATTCGCGGTCACCACGGCCTTGCCCGCGGCGAGCGCCTGAAGGACAAAGGTGCGGGCGGGTTCGATCCCACCGATCAGCTCGACGACGATATCGGCGTCCGGGATGAGCGACGCCGCGTCGGTGGTCAGGAGTTCGCGTGGGAGTCCGGCGAGGCGCTCGTCGTCGGGATCCATGGTGGCGATACCCGAGATGATGAGGGGGGCGCCGACGCGCTGGGCGAGGTCGTCCCTTCCCGTGTACAGGAGCCGCGCGACCTGGGAGCCGACGATACCGGCTCCGAGCAAGGCGACGCGGACGCGAGGGGATGCTTCTGCCACGCGCCAACTCTACCGGTTAGGCCACTGAGGTTCGTGGGGGTTTGCCGTCCCCTCCACGATCGCCGTTACGTGCCCCGGGAGATGGGGAAGTCTTGTGAAAACGGGCCCCACGGGTCGGAGGGGTCGGACGCCTGGGTCTTCCTCGACGTCGCCGTCGCGGGCTGTGCGGTTTCGGACCCCGCCATCGCGGACTTGGCTTTAGCCTCCCCCTGGGGCCGGAAGCGATCCGCGTCCAGCAAGAGGTGGACGAAGGCGAGGCGAACCCGGGAGGTCGCGAACAGGCTGAGGACGGCCCTCGACCCCTCCGGTGTCATCGTCACCTCGGCGTCCCCATATCGCACGACGACCGGCTCCGATGTCGCGAGTGCGCGCTCGAGGAAAGCCCGTGCCTCGTCCGCGTCGGTCGCGATCCATATCCGGCCGGAGGCGTATCGCTTCACGCGGCGACGTGCGCGACGAGTAGCGCGGTCGGGCTTGGCCGTGGCTGGCGCATCCGTCGACCCATTGGAGCCGAGGGGCTGGGCGATCACCGCCGTCGACACCGCTGCCCTCGTTGAGGCCGCGGACGCCGCTCGGGGTCGCTTCATCCGTCGGATACGCAAGACCCGCAGCGCCTTCCCCATGCGTGGGCCGCCGACAACAAGCGACGAGGCCACGAGGGTCCCCCATCGGTTGAGGTCAAAACGATCGTTTCCCACCCGAAGCGAGACCCGCCCCCCCTCGGTCCGAGGGATCTCCCCGAAGGCACGCGCCGCCTCGGGATCGTTAACCACCACCGTCTCCGCCATGCCCCCTCCTTCCCTCGTTCACGGTTAGGTTACCGGTGACGCCGGTTCTCCATGAGGCCTCGGACCGCCCGCGTGTTGCTCCCCCTGGTAAACGCAACAGCCCCCGGGGAAATCCCGGGGGCCGAGCGGTCAACGAAGGATAGTCGGGAGTCTACGCCACTCCATTGAGCGTCCGCAGACGGGCGAGAGCGACATCGTGGATCTGGGGTCGGCGGTCCACCGCGAGCGTGCGGAGAACCCATAGCGGGCTCGTGGGGTTTCCCGCAAGGGCTTGCCTCACCCGAATGTCGTCGTCATGGGCGAGCGAGATGAGCGAGGCCATCGGAGCGTCGACCCGTGACGCCACCGCGGCGCGCACCCGCATGTCGCGGTGAGCCGCGAGGGTGACGAGTTCCATGCGCGTCACCCCGGGATCGAGGGCGCGTGAAACGTCTTCCGTAATGGTGTGAGGCGAGTGCGCGAGGATCGCCATGGGAGGTTTCCTTTCGTGGTGTTCTTCCACAGGAAACGATGCCCGGATAGGACCCTGGCTGTCATCGGCCGTCAGAGCGAATTCCGGGCTCCGGTAATCCCCCCACGCGGAGGATGCCGCTCCCCCGATAGGCTCAGGGTAGTCAACCGCCCCATCGCCCTTCAGGAGAGCCCGTGAGCGAGCCCCCCATGATCGATCCGGCCTCGATGGAACCCGCCCTTGCGACCGTCAAGTGCGTCTGTACCGGCAACATCTGTCGATCCGCCGCGATGGAGGCGTACTTGGCGCGGGCGTGGGTGGATGCCGCCACCGTGACCTCCGCGGGGACGATGGCGGCCGCGGGCTGGCATTCTCCCGCACCGATGCTCGCCGCCATGAAGAGCGTGGGCCTCGACGGATCGAAGCACGTCGCCCGGCAACTCGAGATGGCCGACGTGGAGTCCTCCGACCTCGTCCTCGTCGCGACCCACCTCCACTTGGCGTGGATCGCCCGCCACTTCGGCGCCGCTCCTCCCAACACCTTCGTGCTGACCGAGGCCGCCGAGCTCACCCAGCGGGCCCGTCGTCCTGCGGGGAACGATCGCATCGATCGCATCCGCACCGCCGCGGCGCTCCTCGATGCCGCGCGCGCGGAGCAACCGGCCGAATACCAGGACGTGCACGATCCGTATGGGCACGGCGACGATGCCTACCACCACGCCATGGACATCATCGTCGGGGCGTGTACGTCGATCGTCGAGTGGGTCGGTTAGGCGGGTCCGCTACCGCGCGACGTCCCAGGCGAGCAGGTCCTCGATCGTGTCGCGGCGAATGAGGAGCCGCGCCTTACCCCCCTTGACGGAGACGACGGCGGATCGCAACGCGGCGTTGTAGTTGTTGGCCATCACCCTGCCGTACGCGCCGGTCGCGGGGGTAGCAAGGAGGTCACCACGTTGAATGTCGCTCGGGAGGTCCACGTCCTGGACGAGGATGTCGCCCGATTCACAGTGTTTGCCGACGACGCGGGATCGGACGAGCGGGGCGTCGCTCTCGCGGGAGGCGAGAGCGGCCGTGTACTCGGCCCCGTAGGTGACGGGCCTCATGTTGTCGCTCATGCCGCCATCGACGGCGATGTATCGACGCTCCCCGCCATCCGCAAGGCGAACCTCCTTGGTGAACCCAACGGTGTAGATCGTCATGCCCGCGGGGCCGGCGATGGCGCGACCCGGTTCGATCGATAGGTGAGGCCACGAGCCCCCGGACGCCTCAAGCGCGGCTGCGACGGCGTCGGCGATGCCTTCTGCCGCTTGGGCTGCGTCCAGGACGTCTTCCCCCGGACGGTACGCGATCGCGAAACCACCGCCGAGATCGACCTGGGGCATCTCGTACCCCGATGAAGCGGCGAACTCCGCCCGGAGGCGCAGCATGCGTTCGGCGCTGTCCCGGAACGCGTCGAGGGAAAGGATCTGGCTCCCGATGTGCGTGTGGATCCCGAGCAGGTTGAGGGAGGGGGCCTCGTGGCACAACCTGAGGGCCTCGATCGCGGCGCCGGAGGCAACCGAGAGGCCAAACTTCTGGTCCTCGTGGGCGGTCGCGATGTGCTGGTGTCCTCCCGCGTGCACGCCCGTCGCGACGCGGACCAACACCGGTGCGATGACACCCTCGGCTTGCGCGGCGGCGGAGAGAACATCGATCTCGGCAAGCGAATCGACGACGATCCGGCCCACGCCGACCTCGAGCGCGCGGGCGATCTCCGCGTCGGATTTGTTGTTCCCGTGCATCGTGATGCGCTGAGGCGGCATGCCACCGCGGAGGGCGATTTCGAGTTCCCCCGCCGACGCCACGTCGAGGCCGAGGCCATCCTTTTTCATCCACGCGGCGACGCGGGAACACAGGAAGGCCTTGCCCGCGTAGTAGACGTCGACGTCGGCGCCGTACCGGGAGAATGCCTGGGCGAACGCGGCGGCGAAACCCGTGGCCCGCGCACGGAAGTCGTCCTCGTCGAGCACGTAGAGGGGGGTGCCGAACTCGGCCGTGAGCGCCGCCACCTCGCAGCCCCCGACCTCGATCCCGCCATCGGTGCCGCGTGTCACCGTGGAGGACCACACGGTTGCGTCGGCGTTCATCCCTACATCCTGTCGGGGGCGCCGACGCCCAGCAAGCCGAGACCGGTCGCGAAGACCTGGCGGGCGGCGTCGTTGAGCCACAAGCGGGTGCGGTGGGTGTCGGAGACGTCCTCGTCACCGTGAGGCGTGACGCGGCAATGGTCGTACCACTGATGGAACGCCGAGGCCAATTCCTCGAGGTAGCGGGCGACGCGATGCTGCTCACGGAACTCGACGGCTTGGGCGACGATCCCGGGGAATCGCCCGAGGACGGCCAGGAGCGCCGTCTCCGAATCGTCCGATAGAAGCGCCGGGACGAAGGCCTGATCCCGAGAGATTCCGTATTCCGCCGCGTTGCGCGCGATGTTGGCGGCGCGCGCGTGCGCGTACTGGACGTAGAAGACGGGGTTGGCGTTCGTGTGGGAGGCGAGGAGGTCGAGGTCGATGTCGAGGGTCGAGTCCGCGCTCGAGCGCGTGAGCGCGTATCGGGCGGCGTCGATGCCGACGGCGTCGACGAGGTCCTCCATGGTGACGACGGTTCCGGCCCGCTTGGACATCCGCACGGGGGCGCCGCCACGGACGAGGCTGACCATCTGACCGATGATGACCTCGACGGACTCGGCCGGGTACCCGAGCGCGACGGCTGCGGCCTTGAGGCGGGAGATGTACCCGTGATGGTCCGCCCCGAGGAGGTAGACGCACAGGTCGGCGCCGCGCTCGTGTTTGTCGCGGATGTAGGCGATGTCGCCGGCGATGTACGCCTCCGTGCCGTCGGACTTGATGACGACGCGGTCCTTGTCGTCGCCGAAGTCGGTCGAGCGGAGCCACCAGGCACCGTCGTGCTCGTAGAGGGCGCCGCTCGCCTTGAGTTCGGCGAGGGCGCGCTCGACCGCCCCGGAGTCGTGGAGGGATTCCTCGTGCGTGTAGACGTCGAAGTCCACACCAAAGTCGTGAAGCGATTGACGGATCTGAGCGAACATGAGCGCCACGCCACGCTCGCGGAAGACCTCGAGGGCCTGCTCGTCGGGAAGCGTCGTCGGGTCGGGCTCTCCCGCGGCGACCGCCTGGGCCACAACGTCGCGTGCGATGTCCTCGACGTATTGACCGCCATAGCCGTCTTCCGGAGCCTCGTCGCCTCGCGCCTTGGCGAGGAGCGACGCCGCGAATCGGTCGATCTGCACGCCGTGGTCGTTGAAGTAGTACTCGCGGGTCACGCGGGCACCGTGCGCCTCGAACAGGCGCGCGAGGCTATCCCCGACCGCCGCCCACCGGGTACCGCCCAAGTGGATGGGCCCCGTCGGGTTGGCGGACACGAACTCGACGTTGACCGTCTTGCCCGACATGCTGGTCCCACGCCCGTAGGTCGCGCGCGCGTCGACGATGGTGCGGGCGAGTTCTCCCGCGGCGTCCGCGTCGAGACAGATGTTGAGGAATCCGGGTCCGGCGGCCTCGGCCGATGCGATTCCGGGTTCTCTCGCGAGCCGCGCGGCGAGCAGGGTGGCGATTTCTCGTGGGGGCATGTCCGCCGCCTTCGCCACTTGCATCGCGACGTTGGTCGCCCAATCGCCGTGCTCGCGCTGACGGGGGCGTTCGACGAGGGGTTCGGGGATCGCGACGGTTTCCGTGCCCGCGCCGGTTCCCGCACCAGTACCCGCACCGGTGCCCCCACCAGTACCCCCACTCGCGCCACCCAGGGCAATCTCCCCCGCCGCGACCGCCGCCTCAAGGCAGGTGCGGATGACGGCGGAGAGTTCCTCGGGGGTCACCGGGCGAGTCTATCGGGCCCGGCACATGCCCGGATCGGAAAGGTAGCGTCCCAGAACTCAGTCGACGCTAGTGAGGCGAAGGTGGGTCACGCGACATTGGACGGGAAAGGACTCCGCACATGCGTCCGTCCACACGTCGACCGCGTCGCCAGCGGAAAGATCCGTCACGCTCAGGACGTCACCGAACTGGTTGCCGATAACCGTGTCGTCATCGATGGAGAGCACAGCGTCGGCGAAGTAGGAGTACCGATCGTCGTCGATCGTGAGGTGGAAGACGCCCACACCGGGCGGGTAGGACGCTGCCGGCCCGTCGTCGTTGTATGGGGCGAGTGTGCCCCGAGCATCGGGAGCGGCGGCGGGGAACGATACGCCCGTCCCGCACGACGCGAAACCGAGAAGAGCGGCAAGGACGACGACGATCGTGCGGGCGCGCACCAGCAAGCGGGTCATGTTACGTCAACGTACGAGTGGGCAAATCCGTTGGCGTTCCACGGCACCATTTCGCGACCGACACCACGACGGTGCCCCGGCTCCCCCCTCTCCCGGGACCACTCTCTCGGCGACGGGGGCTGGTAGCCTTGCGTGTTGCGGGTTGTCCCGTGCACGCCCTCGTAGCTCAGCGGATAGAGCGCCGGTTTCCGGTACCGAAGGTCGCAGGTTCGACTCCTGTCGAGGGCGCTGGTGCGGTCGGGACGTGCTCGGTTGCGTCGCTCGACCCTTAGGGGTTCTCCCCCATGTGCACCACGAGGAATTCCCCCCTCTGAACGATGCCCCCCGAACCCCCCGTCGCTACCGTGACCACTATGAGACGCACCATCATCGCTATCGCCGCCGGTTCTCTCCTCGTTCTGACCGGCTGCCGCATCGTCAACTCCGATCTGTCCGGCGACATCGTCACGGATACCCGATTCGGTGGCCCCTTCACGTCCGTTCGCCTCGAGGGCGCGGGCGACGTCACCATCGTGGCGGGCGCCACCTCCTCGGTCCAGGTGACGGCGGACTCCGCGCTGATGGACGGCATCACCACCACGATCGACGACGGCGTGCTGGTGCTGGACGAGCACTGGGGGTTCCGGGTTCGCAACCCCCACATCACGTTCCTCGTCACCGTCCCGGAGCTTGAGGCGGTTTCGCTCGCGGGAGCCGGAGACATCACGATCTCGGGGGTGGATACCGCGGCGTTCGACGTTTCGCTCGCCGGAGCCGGAGATATCACGGTCTCGGGGCGGGCGGACCGTGTTTCCGTCCGCGTCGCCGGCGCTGGCGACATCGATGCTCGCGCGCTCAACGGCCGTGACGTTGTCGCCAGGGTCGCGGGAGTCGGCGACATCACCGTCTCGGCTTCGGACACATTGGACGCCTCGGTGGCGGGGGTTGGCGATATCACGTACTTTGGCGATCCGACGGTTACGTCGTCGGTCGCTGGCCTCGGCACGATCCACGCGGGGTAGGTGAGCGACGAGGCGCTGCGTCCGAAAGGCGTACCAGCGTCGGCCCTACCGCGTGTAGTCCTGGCGCACGAAGTCGGGCACTAGGTCGAGGAAGTTCGAGCACACGTCGAGCATCGACTCCACCTCATTCTCGGAGCGCGGGCCCTCGTGAAAGTGCACCACGTAGCCCCGCTCGAGGAAGAACGGCTTGCCCGCGAAGTCGTCGGTCAGGAGTCGCTCGATCATCTTGGGCGTCAGGAGCGCGTGGGCCGCGCGTTTGTCGAGCGTTCGGATCCGCCACTTCTTGTTGAACGCGTCCGACTCCACGTCGAGGTCGTCACCGCCCAGGGCCTTGGCGACCTTCTGAGTGATGCCTTCGGGGATGAACTCGGTCCTCGGTATCTCCCAGCCGACCTTGACCGCGACGACGGAGAAAAAGTAGGTCCTCGCGGCCTCGCCGCGCCCACCGGGGTCGTACCCGATGTTCTTGTCGATGTAGAGGTACTCGAAGGAGACGAAAGGGCCCGACGCCGTCGTCCCGGAGAGCAGGTCGCGAGCCTTGCGGTTGACCCCGGCGTCGAACGGTCGGGGCGTGAAGACGCGCGACCACTGGCTCGCGTTGGGCTGGTAGGTCCAGCCCTGCTGCGCCGCGTATGACGACAGTTGGGCGCGACGCGCTTTCCACGCCGATTGACTGAGCGCACGGAACCCGAAGACAATCCCGACGACGAGGAGGATCGCCGCGAGTGCCCCGAGGGGATTCGGGCCCCCCGAGTCATCCGATGAGGCCATGATCTGTTGGACCAGGACGACGGGGCTTGCAGGCATCATGGGTGACGCGCCTTTCGGTTCGGGCAGGTTGTCCGGGAATACGGTATCGGTCATCGGGGCGGATCGCCGTTCGCGGACATCAGCACCCATGTGGAGAACTTCGGTTGGCGATGGT
>CAZMCU010000003.1:67730-71245 GCA_964564915.1 uncultured Demequinaceae bacterium
GGATCGCCGTTCGCGGACATCAGCACCCATGTGGAGAACTTCGGTTGGCGATGGTCGCCCGACGACTTGCCGAGGAGCCTGCGCCCCAGCCACGGCAGCACATAGACCACCCAGTACCGGACTTCGCCCGCCGCCTTTCCCCCAGCACGCAGAACCCTGCCCAGCGGCCCCGTGCGGGGGGCGTTGGGCAGGGGCACGACGGGCGCGGGGGTCGGCACCCCCAGCGCGGTGAGCACTCGGCTGGCGACGCGCTCGTGTCCCAGCGAGTTGAGGTGCAGCCGGTCCGGGGACCAGTAGGGCGCCTTGCGCGACTCCGGGTCGCGGAAATTGTCCACGAACGTGACGCCGGGTTGGCTATCAATCCGGCGGTCGTTGCCCAGGCGCTCGTTGACCAAGTCCTCGACCATCTCGGTGAGGCGCGTGCCCAACTCCCTCATGCGCCACCCCGCGGGGAGGCGTTCGGAGGGGTCCGGGCCGCTGAGGATGACGACGTGCACGCCCGCGTCCTCGCACGTGTCGAGCACGCGGGTGATCAGCGCCCTCATGCGATCGTCGGAGTAACCGGGGCGCAGCATGTCGTTGCCGCCGCCGTTGAAGGTCAGGTGCGTGGGTGGTGGCTCGAGGGCGAGCGCGGCGTCGAGTTGATCGGTCACGATGGGTTGGATGAGGCGCCCACGGACAGCCAGATTGGCGTACCAGACCTCCTCGTCCGGGTGAGCCTTCGCGAGGCCCATGGCGACGCGGTCGGCCCACCCCAGCGGCGTGCCGTCCGGGCGCTTGTCCGACAAGCCTTCGGTGAAGCTGTCGCCGATCGACACGATGCGCATGGCCCCCATCATGCTCTCGCCGGGCTCCTTGCGGGTCCGATGTGCGCCGTACGCTGGCGGTGTGAAGCCTTCGGACGTGCAGGTGCCGCGGTCCTTTCCCGTCGAGTTCGGCCCGCTCGCGGTCGCGGATGCGCTCGATCTGGATGAGGGTCCGCGCCTCGAGGATCGGGACTTCTCCGGTGTCGACTTCGGTTCCCGCGAACTCCTCGACGTCGTCTTCTCCGGCTGCGACCTGACTGGTGCGGTGGTGACCGGAGCCGATCTTCGCGGGGTCGAGCTGATGGGGTCGAGGGTCGCGGACCTGAACGCACCGATCGTGCACGCGCCCGATAGCGTGTGGCGCCGCTCGGAGCTTGGCGGCTCGCGCATCGGCGCGGGCGAGCTGTTCGGGAGCAGGTGGGAAGGATCGGCCATCCACACGTGCAAGTTTGGGTATCTCAATCTGCGTGGTGCGCGCCTGGTCGATGTCGCGTTCACGGAGTGCCGCTTCGACGACCTTGACCTGCTGGACGCGACCCTCGAACGCGTAGCCTTCACGGACTGCGTTGTCGGTACCTTGACGCTGCGCGGCGCCACGCTGAGTCACGTGGACCTCCGGGGGCTGAGGATCGACGCGATCGACGGTGTCGCTGGTCTCGCGGGCGCCACGATCTCCCACGATCAGTTGTTCGACCTCGCGCCAGTGTTGGCCGCGCACCTGGGGCTCTCGGTCGACACGTAGGTAGCGACACGGCAACCCGCGGTGGTACTCGCGCTTGGTAGGGTCCATCCCATGAACGCCGCGCGGTTCCAGGAGAAGTACGGGCCGTACGCGTTGGTCGCGGGGGGTTCCGTCGGACTGGGAGCCGCCTTCGCCGAGGCGATCGCACGGCGGGGTGTGAACCTCGTCCTCATCGCGCGTCAGGAAGACCGCCTGAAGGCGACGGCTTCCCGGCTGATGGAAGACTACGGCGTCGACGTGAGGGCGGTAGCCGCCGACATGGCGGATGTCGACAATGTCAAGAAGCGGATTGGCGCCCTTGACGTCTCGATTGGCCTCCTCGTCTACGACGCCGCCTTCGCCCCCATCGGCCTCTTCGAGGACACGAGTGCGGACGACTTGGCTCGGGTGGTAGCCGTCAACGTGCGAGCACCGCTTCTCCTCGCCAAACTCCTGTCCGCGCCGATGATCGAGCGCCACCGAGGGGGCGTCGTCCTGATGTCGTCCCTCGCCGGGGCGCAGGGCAGCCCGAAACTCGCGACCTACGCGGCCACGAAGTCGTTCAACGCCATCCTGGCGGAGGGCTTATGGAAAGAGTTCAAGCCGCACGGGATCGACGTCCTCGCCTGCGTCGCCGGTGCCATCCTCACCCCTGGCTATAGCCAAGCCGCGCAGGCCAAGCCCGCGCCGGGAACGCTGGAGGCCAGCGTCGTCGCGGAACGAACCCTCAACGCCCTGGGGCACGGCCCGATCGTCATCCCCGGGGCGACCAATAAGCTCGGCCGCTTCGTCCTGACGCGGCTGTTGCCCCGACGAGCAGCCATCGCCATCATGGCGAAGAACACGGGGGGTCTATCGTGAGGATCTTCTTGGGGCTCATCACCCCTCTGGTCGCGTACTCCGTCATCACCCTGCTCCACGTCGTCATCCCCGTGAAGAGGACGAGGGGCTACGCCCGGAGCGCCGCGACGGGTGACGTGCTGACCTACCGGATCAACGGGAAGTTCGTTCTGGGGGCGAGCGTCCTGATCTGGTTCGCGCTGGGGTACACCGACGTCGTGCCGTACGTGTGGCTGTACGACACCCGATGGCTGGGGCTCGTCGGTGCGGTCGCTATTGGGTTGGCGTTTTCTATTTTTGTGGTGCTCCGGTACCCGTCGACCGGTAGACATTTCCTCGCCGACCTCTGGTTTGGCCGGGCGAAGGAGGCGCAACTGGGGGACGGCTTCATCGACGCCAAGATGTGGTTCTATCTCATCGGCGCCGTCATGCTCCAGCTGAACGTCCTCTCCTTCGCGGCGTATCACCTCGAGAGCGTCGAGCCCGTCAACCCCGGCTTCCTTCTCGGCTGTGCGATGTTGACGTGGTTCGTCGTCGACTACCTGACGTTCGAGAAGATCCACCTGTGGACGTATGACTTCATCGCCGAGCGCGTGGGGTTCAAACTGGGATGGGGCTGCCTGACGTTCTACCCGTACTTCTACACGGTCGCGCTGTGGTCCACCGCGGACCGCCCCAATCCCGATCGTCCCGTGTGGCTGACGGTCCTCTTCGGCGCTATCTTCCTCGGCGGCTGGGTGCTGACCCGCGGCGCGAACATCCAGAAGTACCTCTTCAAGACCGCTCCCGACCGGACGTTCCTGGGGATGAAACCGGAGGTGCTGACCGACGGCAAGCGGAACCTCCTTGCCAATGGCTTCTGGGGTGTCAGCCGCCACATCAACTACCTCGGGGAGATCGTGCAGGCCGTGGCCGTGGCCCTTGCCGCGGGTTATTTCGGGGTCTGGGCGGTGTGGTTGTACCCGGCCTACTACGTTGGGCTCTTGTTTAGCCGCCAGGCCGACGACGACAAGATTTGCCACGCCAAGTACGGGAAGTTGTGGGATCGGTACACGGCGAAGGTGAAATACAAGATCATTCCTTACGTGTACTGAGTGAGGGTGCCGCGACCGGGGCGATCCACGCGATTTGCGCGACCTACGAAACCT
>CAZMCU010000004.1:0-18774 GCA_964564915.1 uncultured Demequinaceae bacterium
GCGCGTGAGTGAGAGCGGGAGTCGATCGTCGACGCCGCGCCTCACGTTCAGCGTCGGGGACCCGGGGTAACGTGGCGCATCATGGCCAGCCGTACTCCGCCGCGCCCTCGGACGGGTCAGCAATCCACCCGTCGCGCTCCCGCGCGCCCAGCCGCGCGGCGCTCGGCACCGGCCAAGAGACGCCGCAAGAAGCGCGCCCCGTGGCCGCTGCGCCTCGTGAGGAACGGGGCAATCGGCGTCTCCCACGCGCTCGGTGGTGGGGCACGCAAGGTGGGCGACGGCGTCCGCGGCGTCGACCCGTCCGTCAAGCAGAGCGTCGCCGCGCTCATGTGGGCCGCGCTCGCGGCGGTCGTCGCGGCCCGGGAGTGGTTCGGGTGGAGCAGCCCCGTCGGGAACTTCGTCCACGGCGCCGTCGCGGGAACCTTTGGCATCGCCGCGTACGCGCTCCCCGTGTTCCTCGGCCTCCTCGTCGTCCGCATGCTTCGACACCCCGAGGCGCCCACGGAGACGACGGGGATCGCGGTCGGCGTCTTCCTGTCGGTGTGGGCGTGGTCGGGGATCGTCCACATCGCCCAGGGCCAGCCATCGCCCGACGATGGCCTCCCCGGCCTCCAACGGGCGGGGGGAGTGCTCGGCTTCATGCTCGGCGGCTCGTCCGCGAGCCTCCTAACCATCCCCTTCGCCGTCGTCCTGCTCTCCCTCATCGCCGTCTCCGGACTCCTCATCGCGACCCGCACCCCCATCCGCGAGATCGGTCCGCGCCTGAAGGCGCTCGTCGGTTCGGGAGCCGCGTCGGAGGAGGGCCTTGACCTCCCGGAGCACCGGACCCTCGAACCCACGGGACGACGCGGGTTCTGGGGACGCCGTAAGGCCCGCCACGGGACCGGGGATGCGACACGTGCGGGGAAGCTCGACGGTTACGAGGGGGACGAGAGTTACCGGCGCGCGGGCCTCCGCGAGGAGTTCGACGGGATCGTCCACCCCGAGGGGCAGGGCGACGTTGCCGACGCGGTGACGCCACCGCGGGGAGGATCGGCCGCACCGGCGGTTCCGGCACGCTCGACCCTCTTCCCCGAGCTCGCCGGTGCGGGAGTGGGGAAGGGGCAGGACGACGACACCGTTGAGCTTCCGCCAGGTCTCGCGGGGCATGGTACGGGGCAGCACGGCTCGGCGCGGCGGGGCCAGAGCGAGCCCCCCTTGGGTCCGTACGTCCTGCCGAGCCCCGACCTCCTCGGCAAGGGGACCCCGCATAAGACCCACACCGCGGCGAACGAAAGCGTCGTCGAGGCCCTCACGAGCGTCTTCGAGCAGTTCGAGGTGGACGCCAAGATCACGGGCTTCCTTCGCGGCCCGACGGTCACCCGGTACGAGATCGAGCTCGCTTCCGGCGTCAAGGTCGAGAAGATCACCCAACTGTCCAAGAACATCGCCTACGCCGTCGCGAGCCCGGACATCCGTATTCTCTCTCCCATCCCGGGGAAGAGCGCGATCGGCATCGAGATCCCCAACGTGGACCGCGAGACCGTCGCCCTCGGCGACGTGCTGCGCTCGACCCTCGCCAAGAAGAACGATCACCCCATGACGATCGGCGTCGGCAAGGACGTCGAGGGCGGATACGTCATGGCGAACCTGACCAAGATGCCCCACCTCCTCGTCGCGGGCGCGACGGGCTCGGGGAAGTCGTCGTTCGTCAACGCGATGGTCGTGTCGCTCCTCATGCGGGCCACCCCCGCGGAAGTCAAGCTCGTCCTCGTCGACCCCAAGCGGGTGGAACTGACCGCGTACGAGGGCATCCCGCACCTCATCACCCCCATCATCACCGACCCGAAGAAGGCGGCCCAGGCGCTCGAATGGGTCGTGAAGGAGATGGAGATCCGCTACGAGGATCTCGCGACGTTCGGATACAAGCACATCGACGACTACAACAAGGCCGTCCGCACGGGGCAAGTGGTCGCACCACCGGAGTCGGAACGGGAGGTCGTCACCTACCCCTACCTCCTCATCATCGTCGACGAACTCGCCGACCTCATGATGGTCGCCCCCCGCGAGGTCGACGACTGCATCCAGCGCATCACCCAACTCGCGCGGGCGGCGGGAATCCACCTCGTCCTCGCCACCCAGCGTCCGAGCGTCGACATCGTGACGGGAACGATCAAAGCCAACGTTCCGTCGAGGCTTGCCTTCGCAACGTCGTCCCTCGCGGACTCCAGGGTGGTGCTGGACCAGCCGGGAGCGGAGAAACTCGTCGGTCAGGGAGACGCGCTGTTCTGCCCCATGGGCGAGTCGAGGGCGATCCGCGTTCAGGGCGCGTGGGTGAGCGAGACGGAGATCCGTGCCATTGCGGATCACGTGCGCTCGCAAGGGGAGCCGATGTACCGGGAGGACGTGATCGAGGCCAGCCGGGTGGCCCAGCGCAGCGAGGACATGGGGGATGACCTCGACGACGTCGTCGAAGCCGCCCGGCTCGTCATTACCACCCAACTGGGTTCCACCTCGATGCTCCAGCGCAAACTTCGCGTGGGCTTCGCCCGTGCCGGGCGCATCATGGACATCCTCGAGAGTAGGGAGATTGTGGGGCCTTCCCTCGGGTCGAAGGCGAGAGAAGTCCTCATTCCACCTGACCGATTGGCCGCGACCCTCGCTATCCTCAGAGGTGAGGCGACCTCTCCCGAACAGGGCGGGGCGTCGGTCGACGGAGATGCGACGTGGACGGACTCGTAGAGGTCGTACATAACCCCGCGTTCGTCGTCGCCCTCAGTGCCCTCCTTCTCGTCATGACCGTCATCGGATTCCTCGCGCTTGCCAGCTCCCGAAAGGCGAGGAAGGCGGAGGGCGTCGCCACCGCCCGGGAGCAAGCGAGCCTCAACCAACTTCACGGTCTCATGGAGTCGTTGAAGGAGGGGGTAGTCCTCACGTCGGCGACGGGCGAGGTCATCATGATCTCCCCGTCGGCAGCGGCGATCCTGGGGCTGGAGAGTCACGACGTGAAGGGGCGTCCCGTGGCTCGCTTGCCCGTGCGTGCCGTCGATGCCCTCATGCGTCCCGTCAACCTTCAGGAAGTATTCTCCGCGCGCTACGGTCAACCGGGAGAGTCGAGGATCATCGGAGTTCCGGGACGACGGGGCGCCGAAGACATCCGATGGATCCAGGTGCGGACGCGGGAGGTTGAGGGAGGGGACGTCGGCGCCCCGGTCAACGTTTCGACGATCGTCGATTCCGTGGGGACCAAAGAGGCGACGGAAGCCGTCAACCGCACGGACGCACTATTCCGCCGCGCACTCGAGAACGCGCCGATGGGGATGGCCCTGGTGGACCTCGAGTGGCGGCTGATGGAGGTCAACCGGGCGTTCGCGTCGATCCTCGGCACGACGGTTGCCGCGTTGAGGGGGACGCCGCTTGCCGCGGTGTCCCACCGCGACGACGTCACGAAGGAGAAGCCTCTTGTCCAAGAGTTGTACGACGGCCTCATCAGCCATTTCTCGATCGAGAAGAGGTTCGTGACGGCTGACGGAAGCACCGTGTGGGGGGTGCTCGACGTCGGCCTCGTGAGGCATGCGGGTGGCGCGCCGGATCACTACGTCATTCACTTGAGGGAGACGAACGAGGAGCGCATCCGTCAGGAGAACCTCGAGCACCGGGCCGAGCGCGATCCCCTCACGCAACTGGCGAATCGAACCCTCTTCTACGACATGCTCCGACGGGCCCTCGCCGCGGGAAGCCCCACGGACAGGGTTGCCGTCGTCGTCGTCGACCTCGACGGATTCAAGGGCCTCAACGATCGTTTCGGGCACGCGGTTGGGGACAATGCCCTGACCTACCTCGCGACGCTCGTGCGGCAGGTGGTGGGATCCCGGGGCACGGCCGCCCGGCTCGGTGGGGACGAGTTCGGAATCGTCATCAACAACCCCGAAGCGGGGCACACCGCGTACGAGATCGCGATGGCCATCCACGAGAGGCTGAGGCGACCGCTGGAGGTGAAGCGCCACCGGGTCGTCCTCCACGTGTCGATCGGGATCGCCGTCGCGGGACCCGACACGCTCACCGAAAACGAAACGAGCCTTGTCGATGCGGCGGACGCCGCGATGTACCAAGCCAAGACCACGGGGAAGAGCCGCACCGAGGTGTTCACCGCCTCCATGCGGGCCACCGATGAGAGTCACGGGGCGCTGGCCGCGGAACTCAAGCGGGCGGTCGAAAGCGGCGACCTTGTTCTCCACTACCAACCGATCCTCGACCTGGAGTCCCGCACGATCGTCGGGTACGAGGCACTCGTCCGGTGGCAGCACCCCACGAGGGGTCTCCTGCTTCCCGGGTCGTTTCTCCCCTTGCTGGACGACCGGAGCCTCAGCGTGGAACTCGGGGCGCTTCTGGTTGACCAAGTCGCCGAGTTCCTGGGGCGAAATCGCGACTATCCGTTTTGGGTCTCGCTCAACGTCGCGGCCGACCAATTGGGGGACAGCGAATTCGCGGACCGGGTGTTGACGAGCATCGCGCGCAACCGTCTGTCACCGCAGAAGATCGTCGTCGAACTCACCGAAGCCTCGCTCGTCGCGCCGAACACGAGGATCCGGCACGAACTCACCGAATTGCGCAATGCCGGGGTGCCGATCCTCCTGGACGACTTCGGCACGGGGGTCTCCCCCTTGTCGTACCTCCGCGACCTCCCGGTCTCCGGGGTGAAGCTCGACCTGTCGTTCACGTCCGGTATCCCCGAGGATCCCGCGGGAGCCCGCGTGTCGCGAGCCCTCGGCGCGCTCGCACGGGAGTTGGGTTTGGCGACCATCGCGGAAGGCATCGAGACGGAATCCCAAGCCGAGTATCTGGCCGCGTGTGGATGGAAATGCGGGCAGGGGTGGCTCTTCGGGGTGGCACAGCCGGCGCCGACGGCGGACGACGCGGTTTTCGGGTACTCCGAGGGTCTCATCGACGCCCGACCCCAGGATGACCACGAGAACTAGCGCGTGCTCTGAGATCTAGGCGTTAGTCTCCCGCCGTCCACGGCTTGCGCCGAAGCGGGAACCCGGCATCCGCCAAGGGCGTAGGCGGGGTGAGTCGCTCGGGGGCTTGCGTCCCAACGGCGTCCTTCACCTCGCGATAGCGGGTGGCAACCTGGGCGGCGGAAAGGGTTCCCACACCGTTCGGGTACTGGCTCAGGACGTGCATGGTGTGATGGTCGAAACGGTCGACGGTTATGGGGGTCCATTCGACGCCAACGCTGACCTTGTCGTCGAGGTCGACGGTGAACGTCGCGGTTAAGAAGATGCCGTTGCTCGTTTGGGGAACGCAACAGTTGGCGTCCTGGTTGGAGATGTAGTTTCCCAGACCGTAGGCGACCCACATCCCGTCGCCGGTGGGTCCGCCGGGAAGGAGTTCGATCGGTTGCGGAACATGGGCGTGGTGACCGATGTAGAGATCCACGAGCCCGGATTCCGCGATCTTCCGGGCAATCTCTCGTTGGGCGGCGGTGGGCTGGGTGATGTACTCGACACAACAGTGGACGGATGCGACGACGACATCCGCCCCGTTATCCCTGGCGGCTTGGGCGGCGTCGAGGATCGGCTGGACGTTCGCGTGGGTGGCGTCGAAGGTATTGGCCGCCCACGGCTTACCCGACGGCGTGGAAAAACCATTGAGCGAAAAGGCATACGAGATCTGCGCGACGACGATCGTGCGGGAACCGGAGCGCACCTTGTAGTACTGCGCCGACGCCCCCTCCTCGGCGCTCCTCGCGGTCCCGACGGCACCCATGCGCACCTCGTCAAACGCGTCGAGGGTGGCGGTGATTCCGCTGAAACCTTTGTCCATCGAGTGGTTCGAGGCGGTGGAACATCCGTCCCAACCCTGGTCGTGAAGGGCGTCGACGAGCTCCTTGGGGCCCGCGAAGACGGGGTATCCGCTCAGGCCCGTTCCCGGAGGTGCGACGGGAACCTCCATGTGACAGATCGCGAGGTCGGCTCCTTGTACCCACGGGTCGAGTTCCCCCCACAGGGGGTCGAAGTCATAGCTCCCGGAACGGGTCGCCGAACTCACTACGGCACCGTGGGGTAGCACGTCACCGACGGCGACCAGGGTGAACGAGACGGGGCCGGGTTCGGGGATGGTGTACCAGGGACCGAGCGGTTCGACCGGTTTGGGAGCCGGGAGGGCACTAATGCGCGTGGGTGCTGGCGTGTTGGTGAACGCGGCGTGAGCCGCGGCACCGATGGCGATGGCGGCTGCGGTGACCACCAGGGCCCCAGCAGAGAGCCACATCACCGATCGCAGCGAGCGAGGAGAGGTGACGCGCGGGGAATTCTCGTGCTTCCGGGCCATGAGGCATAAGTATCTCACCACTAGGGTTAGGGCGTGACCGTCCTCGTGCCGAACATCCTGACCGCGCTGCGGCTCATCGGTATGCCCATCGTCGTGTGGTTCATTGTCGCGGACGACGGGTCGAACGGACCTCAGCGGTGGTGGGCTCTCGTGGTCTTCCTCGTCGCGGCCGCGACCGACTTTCTCGATGGGCACTTGGCTCGCCGATGGAAGGTCGTGTCGTCGTTCGGGAAGCTCGCTGACCCGATAGCGGACAAGGTCCTCATCCTCGCCGTCCTCGCCGCCTTAAGCGTTGTCGACGATGTCGCGATGTGGCCCATCGTCGTTCTCGCCTTGAGGGAAGTCGCCGTCACGCTCGGCCGGCTGTGGGTGGCGGATCGCGTCGTCATCCCGGCGTCGAGGGGAGGCAAACTCAAGACGACCCTGCAGATCGCCGCGATCACGTTCTACTTGTGGCCCCCGTCGCCCGCATGGCTCGACACGATTGCGTGGTGGTGCCTCCTCGCCGCCGTCGCCGTTGCGGTGCTGACGGGAGTGGATTACTGGCGGCGGATCGCGGCGGCTAGGCGGGGGTCGAGTGGGCACTAGCGGGGAGGCCGTCGTCGCGGCCGCGCGTGCGGCCGGGGTGAAGCTCGCCGTCGCGGAATCCCTCACGGGGGGGCTTGTCGCCGGGGCCATCACATCCGTACCGGGAGCGTCCGATGTCTTTCTCGGGGGCGTCATCGCGTACGACGCTTCCGTCAAGTCCGCGGTCTTGGGTGTGGGGCAGGATCTCCTCCGAGAGTGGGGACCCGTCAGCGAAGAGGTGGCGGTCGCGATGGCGGAGGGGGCGCGGCGCGTCGTCGGCGCGGATGTCGCTGTTGCGGTGACCGGCGTCGCGGGGCCCGCGGCCCATGGAGGGAAGCCCCCAGGACGGGTCTGCGTCGCCGCCGTCGGGATGGGGGATCGCGTTGTGAGGACGCTCGATTTCGCCGGCGATCGAGAGTCCGTGAGGGCTGCGGCGGTCGAGGAGGCGTGTCAGGCTTTGATAACGATCGTGGAACGGTCAGGCCGCAAGGGAACAAGGGTGGGGTAGTCTGCGTTGTGACGGATGTGGAAACAACGAGAACCGTGATGAAGGGAGGGCGGATGCCCATCTTGCGCAATGAGTTGGGTGACGTCCTTCGCGACGTGCGCCTAGCGCAGGGCAAGACCCTTCGCGACGTCTCTTCCGTCGCGCGTGTTTCGCTCGGATACCTTTCCGAAGTGGAACGGGGACAGAAGGAGGCGTCGTCCGAGTTGCTTGCATCCATTTGCGAGGCGCTCGACGTTCCGATGTCCGAGGTGCTTCGCGACGTTTCCGATCGATTCTCGCTCGCCGAGGCCGCGCGCCTCGCGCTGACGGTTCCGCGGATCCCCGACACCATCCCCGAGTTGTTCGCTTCCCAGCGTCGGCCCGGTGGCGGGCTGGTCGGCACCCACCGGTAGATGCTGCTCAGCGATTTCTGGGCCCTGCTCGATTCCGTGTTCGGTCCCGCGTACGCGCGTACCCTCGCCAAGCAACTCGTCCTCACCGATCTGGGCGATCGAACGGCCGCGCGCGCCCTTGACGACGGTGTGCCTCCTCGGGATGTTTGGCACGCCCTGTGCGACGCGATGGAGGTGCCTCTTTCCGAGCGCGACGGGGGAGACCTCAAGAGGGTCGTCCCCCCTCGGCGGTAGCGTCGCGACACGCCGGGGGTCACCTCGCCATTCGAACATGTGTTCGGTACAGTTGTTCCCAGGACGTCGCAAGGTTGTTGCTCTCCACAAGGACGCGAGGCCAGTCCTCAATGTCTGAGGCTCGACTTAGCATCGTCCCGTAGCGGAATGTGGCAGTGCCCACGACGATGGATTATTCGACATGACGAGGTGAGGACATGGCTTCAACAGAGGATCGAGCGAAGGCGCTTGAGGCTGCCCTGGGGCAGATCGACCGGCAATTCGGCAAGGGCTCTGCGATGAGGCTGGGAGCGGGGGACCGGGTCGCCGTTGAGATCATTCCCACGGGGTCCCTGTCGCTCGACATCGCCCTGGGTATCGGTGGCCTTCCTCGTGGACGGGTGGTCGAGATCTACGGCCCGGAATCGAGCGGCAAGACGACGCTCGCACTCCACGCCGTCGCGAACGCCCAGAGGGCGGGGGGAGTGGCGGCATTCATCGATGCCGAGCACGCCCTCGACCCCGAATACGCGAGCAAGTTGGGGGTCAAGGTCGACGACCTCATCGTCTCTCAGCCCGATACGGGTGAGCAGGCGCTTGAGATCGCCGATATTCTCATCCGCTCGGGAGGCGTCGACATCGTCGTCATCGACTCGGTAGCCGCACTCGTGCCCAAGGCCGAGATCGAGGGAGAGATGGGGGACAGCCACGTTGGCCTGCAAGCCCGGCTGATGTCGCAGGCCCTGCGCAAGATCACGGGTGGGCTCAACACGTCCGGGACCACCGCGGTCTTCATCAACCAGTTGCGCGAGAAGATCGGCGTGTTCTTCGGCTCCCCCGAGACCACCACGGGGGGCAAGGCCCTCAAGTTCTATGCCTCGATCCGGCTCGACATCCGCCGCATCGAGACCCTCAAGGAGGGCACGGACGCCGTGGGCAACCGGACGCGTGTCAAAGTCGTCAAGAACAAGATGGCACCCCCCTTCAAGCAAGCGGAGTTCGACATCCTTTACGGGGTCGGGATCTCGCGCGAAGGCGACGTCATCGATCTTGGGGTCGAGCACGGATTCGTCCGCAAGTCGGGCTCGTGGTACACGTACGAGGGCGACCAACTCGGACAGGGCAAGGAAAACTCTCGGTCCTTCCTCAAGGACAACCCGCAATTGTGCGACGAGATCGAGCAGAAGATCAAGGACAAGCTCGGGCTCGGAGTGGTGCGATCGGAGGCGGGGGAGGAGAGCCAGGCCCCGGTGGTCGAACCGGAGGACGAGGTGGCCAAGGAGATCGTCGCGGAGGCTGAAGCCGCCATCGAAGAAGCCACGATCTAGGGATGACGGCCCGCACCGGCACGGGGGTTTCACCCCCGGACGGGGATCCCTCGGAACGGGCGAGGGAAATCGCGTTGCGCCTCTTGACGCATGCTCCGCGAAGCGCGGCGAGCCTCAAGGAGGGGCTTCTCTCTCGGGGAATCGAGGAGGACGTCGCGGAGCGGGTCGTGACGAGGTACCGAGAGGTCGGGCTCATCGACGACGCCGCGCTTGCCGCGACGATCGCTAGGACGAGGCATCGCGAGCGAGGGCACGCACGTCGAGCCATCTCGGTGGAACTTCGCCGCAAGGGATTCGAGGCCGCGGACATCGCCTCCGCACTCGAAAACATCGGCGATGACGACGAGCACGCTCGGGCGGAAGCATTCGCCGAACGGCGGTGGAAAACGATGCTCAACCTTGCCCCCGAGGTGAGGGCGAGACGGCTCATGGGGGCCATCTGCCGCAGGGGATACTCCCCGGGGTTGGCTGCGACACTTGTCCGGAACCTCGAACATGCCGATATCTGGGACAATCGCAGCGAGGAGGCCGAACTCGCCAGGGAGGAGTAGACGTGACTCAGTCCTTGATCATCGTCTTGCTGCTCGCCGCGTGCCTGATCGCGCTCCTCCTCGTCCAGTTCGCCCGTCGGGAAGCGGCCGCGGAACGCGAAGGCGCACGGCGAGATTCCCTCTCCATGAGAGAAGAGGCCAAGGAGTATCTAGCGGACGCCCAGAAACGCGAACAGCGGGCGTCGACGCGCGAGAGAGAAGTCGCGGCGGACCAGAGGGCCGCGGCGGAGTACACGCGAACGCTCGAGGAGCGACAGACCAAAGTGGCGGAGGGTGAGCGGCGCTTGGAGAAGGAGCGCTCCACCCATCAGAAGAAGGTCAAGGAAGATCTCGCGGCCATCGCGGGGGTTTCGGTCGACGAGGCGCGGGAAGAACTCGTTCAGAGGCTCGTGAAGGACGCCGAGGCGGAAGCGCGAGCGAGCGTGAGGCGCAGCGAAAAGCGTGCACTCGAGGAGTCCGAGGCGCGTGCGCGTGAAATCCTGACGACGGCGATGCAACGCCAGGCGGCGGAGACCACCACACAACAGACCGTGACGTGGATCAGCCTTCCCTCCGACGAGATGAAGGGCCGCATCATTGGGAGGGAAGGCCGAAACATTCGGGCCTTTGAATCGCTCACCGGGGTCAACCTCATCGTCGAGGATGGGACCGACGCCGTCATGCTGTCGTCCTTCGACGTGGAACGGCGTGAGGTCGCGGAGGCCACGCTCGCCGCCCTCGTCGCCGATGGGCGCATTCAACCGCACCGCATCGAAGCGGCATACGCGGCCGCGCTCGAAGCCTCTCCCGAGCGGAATCGAGCAGCGGGACTCGACGCCGCGGAGAAGGCGGGCGTCAGTGGGATTGACGAGGACGTCATCGAGATCCTCGGGAGGCTGCGACTTCGATCCTCCTACGGCCAGAACGTGCTCGGACACCTCGTCGAATGTGCTCACCTCGCCGCGACCATCGCGGAAGAAGTAGGCGCGGACGCGGAAGTCGCCCGGAGGGCGGCATTCCTTCATGACCTCGGAAAGGCATTCGGCCCCGAGCGTGAGGGAACCCACGCCGTGATCGGGGGTGAGATCGCGGCTGCTCACGGGGAGTCGGCCGCCGTGGTCAACGCGATCGCCGCCCACCACAACGAGATCCCGTTGGAGTCCCTTGAAGCCGTGATCGTGCAGGTCGCCGACGCGGTCTCGGCGTCGCGACCCGGAGCTCGCCGCGAAGACTACGAGGGGTACGTCGAGCGGCTAGAGACCCTGGAGAAGATGGTCAAGGAACTCGACGGCGTCGGAGACGTCGTGGCGATGTCCGCTGGCCGCGAGGTTCGGGTCGTCGTGGTTCCCGACAAGATCGGGGACGAGGACCTTGAGGACTTCGCGCGAGCGGTCGCCATTCGCATTCAAAGCGATACTCGGCACGTGGGCGAGGTCAAGGTCACGGCCATCAGGGAACTGCGGGCAGAAGCCGTGGCCGGATAGGCATGGCGTCCCACCCCGTCACCAGGACGTATCTCATCAAGACGCTCGGCTGTCAAATGAATGTCCACGACTCCGAGCGGATGGCGGGCCTGTTGGAGGAGGCCGGATACGTTCGGGCGCCAGCGGACGCGGCAGAAGCCGACGTCGTCGTCATCAACACGTGCGCCGTACGAGAGAACGCCTCGACGAGGCTGTACGGAAACCTCGGGCTTCTGGCATCGGTCAAGGAGAATCGGCCAGGGATGCAGATTGCCGTCGGGGGGTGCCTCGCGCAGAAGGATCGAGGCGAAATCCTCGATCGAGCCCCCTGGGTCGATGCCGTCTTCGGGACCCACAACATCGACGTGCTCCCCGTCCTTCTCGAGCGGGCGCGTCACAACAATGCGGCCCAGGTCGAGATCGAGGAAAGCCTCAAGACCTTCCCCTCGACCCTCCCCTCGCGACGGGACTCCCTCGCGTCGGGGTGGGTATCGATCTCGGTTGGCTGCAACAACACCTGCACGTTCTGCATCGTCCCCTCCCTCCGCGGACGGGAACGCGATCGGAGGCCGGGAGACATCCTCGCCGAGATCCGCGCGCTCGTCGACGCCAGCGTGATCGAGGTGACCCTCCTGGGCCAGAACGTCAATACCTATGGGGTCGAGTTCGGCGATCGGGGGGCCTTCTCCGCCCTCCTGAGGGCCTCGGGTGAGATTGAGGGTCTGGAGAGGATCCGGTTCACGTCGCCTCACCCCGCGGCGTTCACCGATGACGTCATCGCGGCGATGGCCGAAACCCCCGCCGTCATGCCAAGCCTCCACATGCCCCTTCAATCCGGTTCGGATCGCATCCTTCGCGCGATGCGACGCTCCTATCGAGCCGAGCGGTTCTTGGGGATCGTGGCGAAGGTGCGGGAGTCCATCCCGGACGCTGCCATCACCACCGACATCATCGTCGGGTTCCCCGGCGAAACCGAGGAGGATTTCCTCGACACGCTCCGGGTGGTCGAGGAGGGGAGGTTCGCCTCCGCGTTCACCTTCCAGTACTCGCCGCGACCGGGAACCCCGGCGGCGACCATGGGGGGAGAGGTCCCCAAGGAGGTGGTACAGGAGCGATTCGATCGCCTCCTCGACCTGCAGGAAGGGATCTCGCTCGAGTTGAACCGTGCCCTCGTCGGGGTGGAAGTCGACGCGCTCGTCCTCGCCGACCCCGGCCGCAAGGATGGAGCCACCGATCGCATGAGCGGTCGCGCCCCCGACGGGCGGCTCGTTCACTTCGCGGTGTCGTCGGGTGGGCCATCCGTTCGCCCGGGGGACATCGTCACCGTTGCGATCACGCACGCGGCTCCCCATCATCTTTTGGCGGACTCTTCCGCATCCGGTGGAACCTTCCGCGTGCGGCAGACGAGGGCGGGCGACGCGTGGGACGCCGTCCACGCCCCCACGCCCACGCTCCTCCGGTCGACATCGTGACAACGGAACCTGCCTCCCCTCCCGCCATTGCTATCGTCGGTGCCACGGCGACGGGGAAGTCCGTCCTTTCGCTCGCGATCGCGGAAGCGATCGGCGGCGAGGTGGTCAACGCGGATGCCCTCCAGTTCTATCGAGGTATGGATATTGGCACCGCGAAACTGACCCTCGACGAGCGGCGCGGCATTCCCCATCACCAGATCGACACCCTCGACGTGACGGAAAGCGCCTCCGTGGCCCGCTATCAGAAGGCGGCTCGCGCCGATATCGAGGCGATCCATTCGAGGGGACACCGCGCGATCGTCGTCGGAGGGTCCGGACTGTACATCCGCGCGCTCCTCGACCGGCTCGACTTCCCCGGTACCGACCCCGCCGCGCGCGCCGCCCTCGAGGCGCGAGCCGAGGAGGAAGGCCCCGGTGCCCTGTATCGCGAACTGACCCAACGGGATCCCGAAGCCGCGGCTCGAATCCCCGCGCAAAACACCAGGCGAATCGTTAGGGCCCTCGAGGTCATCGGCCTGACGGGGAAGCCGTACTCCGCGAGCCTCCCCCAGCGAAAATACGCGATTCCCGCGATCCAGGTAGGGGTCCGCCTCGACATCGCCGTCCTCGACCGGCGTATCGACGAACGCGCGACCCGCATGTGGGCGGGAGGCCTCGTCGAGGAAACGGAAGGACTGGTCACCCGGGGTCTCCTGCAGGGGACGACGGCTAAGCGCGCGGTCGGGTATGCGGAGGCGTTGCGGCACCTCGACGGCGCGTTGTCCTTCGACGACGCCCTCGCGCTCACCGCGCGGCGGACGCGGCGACTCGCGCGACGCCAGGGGCAGTGGTTCGTGCCCGATCCTAGGGTGACGTGGATCGAGGGTGCCACCTCATCGGGCGACGAGGCGCGAGCGGTGACGGACGTGCTCACGGTCCTGAGTACCCTGGACCCATGACGGGGGAAACGCTCGCCTTCACCAAGGGGCACGGAACCGAGAACGACTTTCTGCTGCTCTTCGACGAGCACGGGAAACTCGACCTTAGTCCCGGGCTCGTTCGCGCGCTCTGCGATCGGCGGGCGGGAATCGGGGCGGATGGGGTGCTCCGGGCCGTTCGATCGGGAGACCTTCCCGACGGTCAAGGATTCGACCCGGACGTGTGGTTCATGGACTACCGCAACGCGGATGGTTCCCTCGCGGAGATGTGCGGAAATGGGGCGCGCGTCTTCGCCGCCTACCTCGAACGGGAAGCGGGCGTCGACTTTGGCGAGGGACGGGAGATTGGGACTCGCGCGGGTGGCCGCCAGGTAACCGCCATCGGAGGCGGGAGGTATTCCGTTGGCATGGGTCGCTGGACCCTTTCCGGTGGGGGCACGGCGGACGCCGAGGTGACGCCCCGCGACTATCCCTCCGCGCTGCCCGCCGTACGCGTTGACGTCGGCAACCCCCACACCGTCGCGGCGATCTCAAGCCTGGCCGAACTGTCCGCGCTCGACCTGTCGAGGCCCCCGGTGGTGGAGCCGGAACCCCCGAACGGTACCAACGTCGAGTTCGTCGTTCCGTTGGATCCGTTGGGGGGACCGAGGGGTCGGATCCAGATGCGCGTGTACGAGAGGGGTGTGGGGGAGACCCGGTCGTGTGGAACGGGCGCGTGCGCCGCGGCGATCGCTTCGATGGCGTGGGAGGGTGACGGGGCGCCACACGAGTGGGACGTCGAGGTGCCAGGCGGGGAGCTCATCGTTCGGTTGCGGGGGTCGGAGGCCACGCTCGAGGGCCCGGCTGTCCTGGTCGGGGATGGGCTGGTGGACCTTCTCGCGCTCACGCTCGCTTGAGTCGCAGTACCCGAAACCCCTTCGAGCTTCCCACGCGTTCGACGGCACCCCAGGGTTGGCCATCGCCCGGGGCTCGCATCCAGTCCACCAGCGAGTCGGCGCCGAGGTTGCGCTGGACGACGAGGTAGGCCTCGCCTCCCCGTTTGAGCCGAGGAAGCCACGCCGCGAGCAGGTTGTGCAGGGCCGCCTTGCCCACTCGGATCGGCGGGTTGGACCAGATCGCGTCGAACGTCAGTTCTTCCGGGACCGCCTCGGGCAGGGCGGGGACGACGGTTGCGCACGGGAAACGTTCGGAGACGCGTTCGGCGTTGCGGCGGGTGAGGTCGAGGGCCCGTTCGTTGACGTCGACGGCCCAGACGGTCGCGTCGGGCCGGAGAAGGCCCATGGTGAGCGCGATGGCACCCCACCCGCACCCCAGGTCAAGGAGATCGCCCGGGGGAGGAGGGGGGACGTTGCGGAGCAGAATCGATGTCCCCAGGTCGAGACGGTCGTGGCTGAAGACACCCGGCGCGCCCTCGAGGTGCAGATCCTGGTCCGCGAGCGTGACGTGGATCGGGAAGCGCTCGTCGGAACTCGCGGGTCGCGCGGTGAAGTAGTGGTCCTCCGTCACGAGAGAAGCGTACCCAGCGTCGACCGCGACCGGGTGGGGGCAAGGGTGCGGGGGTGGCGGATGAGACAATGACGAAGAGGAACCCATGACCCAGCCAGAAGAGCCACCGGAGGTGGACGAGACCGCGCGCGCCCGCGACGGGGCGATCGCGCGTGTGCTGTCGCGCGCCGGAACGGCTGTCTCCACGGGGGCGACGGAGAGCGAGACGGACGGGGACCAGTCCGAACGCGAGGACCGTGCGGCGCTGCGAAGGGTCGCGGGGATTTCGACCGAACTTCAGGACATCTCCGAGGTCGAATACCGGGCGCTCCGCCTCGAACGCGTGGTCCTCGTCGGCCAGTGGTCGCACGGTACCGTCCTCGACGCGGAGTGCTCGATGCGGGAACTCGCCGCCCTAGCCGAAACCGCGGGATCCGAGGTTCTCGACGGAGTGCTTCAGCGTCGGCCGCATCCCGACCCCGCGACGTACCTCGGATCGGGGAAGGCCAAGGAGGTCGCGGGACTCGTGGCGGGGTTGGGTGCCGACACCGTCATCGTCAATGGGGATCTCGCTCCCTCCCAGCGGCGTGCCCTCGAGGATGTCGTTCGGGTCAAGGTGGTCGACCGTACGGCCGTCATCCTCGACATCTTCGCTCAGCACGCCAAGTCGAAGGAAGGCAAGGCTCAGGTTGAGCTTGCCCAGTTGGAGTACCTGCTCCCGAGGCTGAGGGGCTGGGGGGAGTCGATGTCCCGCCAGGCGGGGGGTCGGGTCGCGGCGGGTGCGGGAATTGGTGCGCGCGGGCCAGGCGAGACGAAGATCGAACTCGACCGCCGTCGTATTCGCACGCGCATGGCATCGCTGCGCCGCCAGATCAAGGCGATGGCCCCCTCAAGGGAGGTGCGGAGAGAGCGGCGTTCGTCGATGCCGAACATTGCGATCGTCGGGTACACCAACGCGGGGAAATCGTCCCTCTTGAACCGCTTGACCGGCGCGGGGGCGCTCGTCGAGAACTCGCTATTCGCCACCCTCGACCCCACGGTTCGGCGCTCGGAGACCCCGACGGGGCGAGCCTTCACGCTCTCCGACACGGTCGGATTCGTCAAGGATCTTCCCCACCAACTCGTTGCCGCCTTCCAGTCGACCCTCGAGGAGGTGGCTCACGCCGACCTCATCCTCCACGTGGTCGATGCCGCACACGACGATCCCGAGGGGCAGATTCTTGCGGTGAGGGAGGTTCTCGCCGGCGTCGTCGGAGCCTCGGAGATTCCCGAGATCCTGGTGCTCAACAAGGTCGACGTGGCCGACCCCGACGTCGTCATGCGTCTGCGCGCGCGGCAGGAGAAGACGATCGAAATCTCCGCCCTCACGGGAGAGGGAATTCCCGACCTCTTGCTGGTCATCGAGGAGAACCTGCCGGAGCCCGAGGTGCTGCTCGAGGTGATCGTTCCGTACACGCGTGGCGACCTGGTGAGCGAAGCCCACGAGAGAGGCACCATCCTCGAGGAAGGCCACACCCCGGAGGGGACCCGGTTGGTCGCGAGGGTCGATGGGGCGCTTGCGGCGCGCCTCCGTGGTGCGGCCGCCTCACCCGAGGATTCATGACCGGCACGCCAGCGGTCGCTACGGGAGAGACGAACGACGATCGCGCTCGATTCGAGAGGGTCGACGATCTTCTGAAGCGCGCCGTCGCGGCGTTGAAGGGAGACGACCGGCCGGGGCAATTGGCGATGGCGGAGGCGGTCGAAGTCGCGCTCGTTGGCGGAGCGCGGGCCCTCATCCAGGCGGGAACGGGCACGGGGAAGTCTCTCGCCTACCTCGTCCCCATCGTGGCTCAGGCCGTTCGCGACGACGCGAGGATCGTCATCTCGACGGCAACGCTCGCCCTCCAGAGGCAGATCGTCTCTCACGACCTCCCCCTCGTCCTCGATGCGCTCGAACCCGCGCTCGGGGCGCGACCACCGGTCGCCCTGCTCAAGGGGAGAGCGAACTACCTATGCCGCCATCGCCTCGCCGGCGGGTACCCCGCCCCGGACGACGCGATGGATCTTGGGGTCCCCGTGCCGACCTCCACCCTTGGGCGCGAGATCGCCCGGCTGGCAGCCTGGGCGGACGAAACCCCCACGGGGGACCGGGACGACCTCGACCCGGGCGTGTCGGCACGGGCGTGGGCGCAGGTGAGCGTCGGAGGACGGGAGTGCCTCGGCTCCACCTGTCCCGCAGCGGCGGATTGCTTCGCGGAGAATGCCCTGGCGAAGGCGCGGGCCGCCAACGTCGTCGTGACGAACCATGCCATGCTCGCCATCGAGGCGACCTCGCACGACGTCTTGGGAGCGCGCGACGCTCTCGTCGTCGACGAGGCACACGAACTCGTGTCCCGCATCACGTCGAGCGCCACGAGTGACATCACCGTTCACCGGATCGAGGCGGCGGCACGGGCCGCCCGTCGCTGTGGGGTGGGGGTCGAGAGGCTTGAGGATGCGGGGCGGGCGTTTGACCGGGCCATCGACACGCTTCGCGTCGGTCGCATCTCCGGTGGAGTTCCCGAACCGCTATCCGCCGCGCTCGCGGCGACTCGGGAAGCCGCCCGGGAGGCGCTCCGAGGGGTCGAGGCCAGCAAGGAGAAGGACGCCGCTACGGCGAAGGTCGCCGCCGGGGCGCTGACGGAGATCGTCGACATCGCGGACAGCGTCCTCACGGGCGGAGATGGCCTCGTCGTATGGCTCGCGCCGCCCGACGGGGACTATGGTGCGAGCGTGCCCGAGCGGCTTCTCGCCGCCCCCCTTGACGTCGCTGGCCTCATCCGGGGACGCCTCCTCGACGAGTGCGCAGCCGTGTTCACCTCGGCCACGATGACCCTCGGCGGAACGTTCGACGCCATGGCGGCCCAACTCGGGGTGGACGATCCCGTGACCCTCGACGCCGGTTCCCCCTTCGACTACCCACGGCAGGGCATCCTCTACGTCGCGTCGCACCTCGATCGCCCCGGCCAGGGCGGCATCGGGGTGGACGCACTGGAGGAACTCGGAACGCTGATCGAAGCCGCGGGGGGTCGAACCCTCGGGTTGTTCTCGTCCCATCGCGCGGCCCAGGACGCGACGGACGCCATGCGCGCGCGCCTGGACGTTCCCGTCCTCTACCAACGGGACGATCAGGTCTCGACCCTGCTCGCCCGCTTTCGGGAGGACCCCCGCGCCTGCCTATTCGGCTCGACGATGCTGTGGCAAGGGGTGGACCTTCCCGGTGACACGTGCCAACTCGTCGTCATCGACCGCATTCCCTTCCCGAGGCCGGACGATCCCATCGCCCAAGCCCGGACGGAAGCGGTGGAGGCGAGAGGGGGGAACGGGTTCATGGCCGTCTCCGCAACGCACGCCGCGTTGCTCCTCGCGCAGGGTGCCGGTCGGCTCATTCGCACGCTCACGGACAGGGGAGTCGTCGCCGTGCTCGATTCTCGCCTCGCGACCGCCCGCTACGGTTCGTTCCTCGCGCGCTCGCTTCCCCCGCTTTGGCCGACGACGGATCGCGTCACGGTGTTGGAGGCCCTCAGAAGGCTCGACGGGGGTGTGTGGAACCTCGGCGACACGAC
>CAZMCU010000004.1:18874-58744 GCA_964564915.1 uncultured Demequinaceae bacterium
CGACCGAGCGCGACTAGACCTTGCGGAGGACGGAGACGACCTTGCCCATGACGGTGGCGTGGTCGCCGTCGATCGGGGCGTAGGCGGGGTTGTGGGGCATGAGCCAGACGTGGCCGTCGCGCCTGCGGAAGGTCTTGACCGTTGCCTCGTCGTCGAGGAGAGCGGCGACGATGTCGCCGTCCTGGGCGGAGTTCTGGCGCCTCACGACGACCCAGTCCCCATCGCAGATGGCGGCGTTGATCATCGAGTCGCCCGTGACCTTGAGCATGAAGAGTTCGCCGGAACCGGTGAGTTGGCGCGGAAGCGCGAAGACGTCCTCGACCGCCTGGTCCGCGAGAACTGGACCGCCCGCCGCGATTCGACCGACGAGGGGAACCATCGCAACGTCCTCCGATGAGGCCTTCGCACCCAGGAATCGTGCGGTGGCGTCCGTCACGGGGGAGAAGTCCGTGCGCGCCGACGATGCATCGGAAACCTCGTGGGGCATGACGACTTCGATCGCCCGGGGGAGGTTGGGGTCGCGGCGGAGGTAGCCCTTGCCCTCAAGGGCCATCAACTGATGCTTGACGCTCGACGTCGAGGTCAGGCCGACCGCTTCGCCGATCTCCCGCATCGTGGGGGGATAGCCGCGATCGTGAACGCACGAGCGGATGGTCTCGAGGATGCGCACCTGCCGCGGCGTCAGGGTTTCGCCGGTCTCGACATCGGGGAACTCGTGAATCGTGGCCCCTCGGGTCGAGGATTCGTCGTCGTCCATTCCGCACCTCCGTGTCACACCACCGTGATGTCCTTGACTTCTGACGTTAGGGCACGTAGCGCGGAAAATCAAACATCTGTTCGAATTCTCTTGCGGCGTGTCGCACATCCGTGCTACACATAGAACAGATGTTCGACGAACAAACGTTCGAACGAAGGAGGGCGAGATGCTCGTACGACCGGATGGCAGGCTCAGTAGGCAGGGTCGGCTGCTGAGGACGTTCGTGTTTGTCGCGCTGGTGGTTTCTGCCATCGTCGTGGGGTCGAAGGCGTCCGCGGACGGGCCGGAGGTACCGATGCCCTCGGACACCCACACCGTCGCCTCGGGGGAAACCCTCTGGGAGATCGCCTCGACGTTGACCGGACCGGGTGAATCCACGCGCTCGGTCGTCAACGAGATCCTCAAGCTCAACGAGATGGATAGCGCGACGATCTATGCCGGGGATCAGATCCTCGTTCCCGTCGCACCCTAGTCGCGCCCTAGTCGCGCCCATTCGTGCCAGAGTAGGGGCATGAACTGCCCGTTTTGTCGCGCCCCGGACTCTCGCGTGATCGATTCACGCGCGGTCGACGATGGAAACGCGATCCGACGAAGGCGCGAGTGCCCGTCGTGCGAACGCCGCTTCAGCACGCTGGAGACGGCGAGTCTGTCCGTCCTCAAACGCTCGGGCGTCGCCGAGCCGTTCAACAGGGAAAAGATCGTGGTCGGCGTCAAGAAGGCGTGTCAGGGACGGGGTGTCCCCGACGACCAGATCGAGATTCTCGTCAAGAAGGTCGAGGACGCGATCCGCGGCACCGGCCAAGCCGAGGTCAAGAGCGAGGACGTCGGTCTAGCCATCCTTGCCCCGTTGAGGGACCTCGACGAGATCGCCTACATCAGGTTCGCAAGCGTCTACCGCAGCTTCTCCACGCTCGACGACTTTGAGAAGGAGATCGCGCGTCTTCGCGCGGAGGACGCCGAACGCTAGGACAGAACGCGCAGCCTTACGGTGGCGGGCATCTCGGCGAGTTTGGCGATGACGTCATCCGCGATTGCGGTCGCTACATCGGTGACGACGTAGCCCAATTCGCCACGGGTACCAAGAAGTTGCCCCTCGATGTTGACGTTGTGTTCGGCGAAGACGTTGTTGACCGCGGCGAGGACGCCGGGAGTGTTGACGTGGAGGTGCGCGACGCGGTGGCACCCCATCGTCTCCTCAAGGGAGAGGTTGGGGAGGTTGACGCTCAGCGACGTTGAACCGTGGAGGACGTAGTCCCGGAGCCTCGTCGCAACGAAGATCCCGATGTCGCGTTGCGCCTCCTCGGTCGAGCCGGCGATGTGAGGCGTGAGGAACGTGTTCCCGAGATTCTGGAGGGGAGTGACGAAAGGATCCCCGATCTTCTTCGGTTCGACGGGAAACACATCGATCGCCGCGCCGGCAATATGCCCGGACTCGATTGCCTCGCGCAGCGCGTCGACATCGACAACGAACCCGCGGGACAGGTTGAGGAAGATGGAACCGTCCTTCATCCAGTCGAATTCCTTTTTGCCGAAGAACCCCGCGTTGCCCGGCCGCCCGTCGACGTGAAGCGTCACGATGTCGGAGGCTTCCAGCAACTCCTGAAGCGACGTGGCGCGGGTGGCGTTACCGAGGGAGAGCTTCTCCGCGATATCGAAGAACATGACGTTCATGCCGAGGGCTTCGCAGAGCACGGACAACTGGGACCCGATGTTTCCATACCCAACGATGCCAACGGTGCGGCCACGAACCTCGTGTGCACCCTCCGCGCTCTTGCTCCACACGCCCTCGTGCAACTGTCGATTGTGGTCGGGAAGGCGCCGCGTCAGGCCGATGATTTCCGCGACGGCGAGTTCGACGACCGAGCGCGTGTTCGAGAAGGGTGCGTTGAACGCCGCGACCCCCTGTCGAGCCGCCGCCGCGAGGTCGATCTGGTTGGTGCCCACGCTAAAGGCGCCGGCCGCGATGAGGCTCGTGGCGGACTCGAACACCTTGGCCGTGAGGTTGGTTTTCGAGCGGATGCCGACAACCTCGACGCCATCGAGGGCCTCGATGAGCTCATCTTCATCCATCGCGCCGGAGTTGTTGGTGACCTCGATCCCGGCTGCTGAAAGGATTTCGGTGGCTTTGGGGTCAAGATTCTCAAGTAGCAGTGCGCGCATGCCGACCATTGTGGCACTCCTCACACCTTCGCGTTTCAGCCTTAGGTCCGTATGGCAACCGCCGTAATTCGTGGCAACCTTGTGGGATGACGTCCCGCGCGAAATTCTGGCTTGGCTTTGCTTTCCTTGTTACGGCTAGCGTCACCGCACTGGTCCTCTCGGGGATGACGTGGACCGATATCAAGCACATCGGGACGCCGAGGAACGCCCTTCTCATCGAGGGCGTCAACGTGAAGATTCCGTTCCCCGAGGAAAGCGATGGCCGAGTCCTTCCCGAAGTCCCCATCACGACAACGGGCGACTACTCGTTCATGTTCGGCACGCAGGACGACCCGGTGCGGTGGGACCCGTGCCGACCGATCGCTTATGTCATCAACCCCGACGGGAGCCCCACGGGAGGGGACGACCTCATTTTCGAGGCCGTGAGTCGGGTGTCGGAAGCCTCGGGGTTGGCGTTCCAATTCGAGGGGTACACGTCGGAGGTCGCGTCGTTCGAGCGTCCCCTCGTTCAGGAGGACCGCTATGGGGATCGCTTCGCACCGTTGATTTTCGGCTGGTCCGACGAGGCAACCGAAGCGGACCTCGTGGACTCGGTGACGGGGCTCGGTGGTTCGAGTTCGGTCCCGGGGGCCTTCGGGTCCCAAAGGTTCCTCGTCGGAGGCGTCGTCCTCCTGGATGGCCCGGACGTCGAAAAGATCCTGGTTTCGCAGGGTGGGGCACCGCTCGCCGTGGCGGTCATCATGCATGAAACCGGTCACGTCGTCGGCCTGGGGCACGTCGACGATTCGACAGAACTGATGAACCCCAGCAACTCGGCCCTGCTCGACTGGGGGCCCGGCGATCGAGAGGGATTGTCGATTGCGGGCTCGGGACCCTGCCAGAACCTCTAGGGATAATCGTCGGGCGGAGGGGCGAGCCCGACGGGTAGCCGTTCCGCGTAGACCACCTCGAGGATGCTCGTCGGCCGGGTGAGGGCCACGTAGAGATCCCCCGGCTTGGATGCGATCGCGTCCGGCTCCACGACGACGACGACGTCGTACTCGAGCCCCTTGGCTTCGCTGGCCGTGAGTACGGGAATCTCGGCCGCGTCCGCGACGGCGCCCAGCGCACCGCCCCGGTCTCGCTCCGCGACGATGATGGCGCACGTCCCTCCACCGGACGAACGCAAACGGTCGGCATGTGCTCGGGCGAGGCGCCCAGCCTCGGCGACGGGCTCCTCCGCCTTCGTGTATCGGAGGGCATCCGCGACGTCCCGTGCGGCCGTCAGGTCGCTCACGGGTAGCCCAGCCGCCCTCGCGAATCCCTGGGCGGCTTCGGCGACGCTTGCGGGGATTCGGTAACTAACGGTGAGCGTGCGCTCGGTCCACGATTCCCTAAATAAGGGGTCGAGCACTTCCGGCCACCACCGCGCTCCCGCGGCGAAGGACGTCTGAGCGACGTCTCCCACGATCGTGAAGGACTTGCTCGGACACCGGCGGAGCAGCATGCGCCACGCCATCGGGGACAGTTCTTGTGCCTCGTCGACGACGACGTGGCCGAACGCCCACTCCCGGTCGTTCGCCGCCCTTTCGGCGACGGTGAGGCGCGGGCCCCTCACCGTCATGCGTTGCGCGAGGGCTCCCGCCGTGACGATTCCCCCCCCGAAAATGTCGAGGACCCCGCGCGCGTACTCGATTTCGTCGGCGGACGGCCCACCCCTCGCGGACTCCCCACCGGGCATCTCCCCAAGGAGTTCCGCCGCCTCATCGAGGAGGGGGACGTCAGCGTCCGTGAACGGGGCGTCCACGGGCCTGCGGAGGAGTTCGCGATCGGCACGGGAAAGTCGCGAGGCGGCGTGATCGAGGAGGTGGGGTCGAGAGAAGAGGTCGCGAAGCAGGTACTCCGGTGTGAGGGGGAGCCAGGCGAGGTTGAGCGCTACCCTCACGTCCCGGTTGTCGCGGATCTCCTTCTCGATGTCCCGGCGATCGGGTTCGCCGAGCGATTCCCCCAGGTGCTCGATCAGTTGCGCACCGAGGCAACGAATCATGTCCTGGACAAACGTGACCCTCGCGGAGTTGTAGGGGGAGCCCTCGCGGCGCGCATGGGCTTGAGCATCGGCGATGTCGGACCGGCGAATGACGATCACCTTGCCGTCGATGGAGACCTCTTGATCCTCACGGGGCAAGCGTTGACGCTCCCGAACCGCGACGGACAGGACACGGGACATCGTCGCGCGTCCCTTGACCGCAGCTACCTCGTCTCGCTCCTTGGCCGTGATGGGAACGCCCCTCACGAGGCCAGCGAGCGTCGTCGAGATCGCTCCCGTTTCCCCGAGGGAGGGAAGGACGTGGTCGACGTATCGAAGGAAGGCCGTCGAGGGGCCGATGAAGAGCACGCCGGACGATTCGAGGCGTTCGCGGTGGTGGTAGAGGAGGTAGGCGGCGCGGTGAAGGGCGACGGCGGTCTTCCCCGTTCCCGGGCCTCCCTGCACCAGGAGGGCACCCTCCAGTGGCGCGCGGATGACCGCGTCTTGCTCGGCCTGGATGGTCGCGACGATGTCCGACATCTTCCCCGTTCGGCGAGCGTTGAGGGAGGCCAGCAACGCCCCCTCCCCCGCGAGAGAAGCCTCTCCGCCACTGGCCTCAAGGGCGTCGACGTCGAGAACGTCGTCCTCGACCGACACCACCCGCCTGCCGACGGTCGTCAGGTGTCGACGATTGACCACGCCTTGGGGGTCGGCGGCGGTCGCGGAGTAGAAGGCGGCGGCCGCGGGGGCGCGCCAGTCCGTGAGCAGGGGGACATAGTTGGCGTCGGCAATGCCGATGCGCCCAATGGAGAGGCGTTCTCCCGTCTCGAGGTCGAGACGCCCGAAGCAGAGGCGATCCTCGACGGCGTCCAACTGCGCGATCCTGTCGCCGTACATAGCCGCAAAGGCGTCTCGCTCCGATCGGTTCTGTGGCGACCCCGAGGGGCCCTCGCCGCGCACGGTCGCGAGCCGCTCGCTCGCCTCGCCCCGGAGCTGATCCAATCGGGCATAGATTCCGTCGACGACGATCTGTTCGGCGGCGATACCACTCGCGTCGTCCATGGAATCCCTTCGGAGTGCCGAGCCGAAATGTTGGCCATCTATTATCCCAGGTTGTATGTACCCAAGAATCGCGTCCCCGACGAGTGAGAGAATGGGAGAACGATGATCGATGACTTGGTTTCCTGGAACGAGGACGGGATCCGCGCGTGGGAGGACACGGCCGACGGGGGCGAACGCGTGCTGCTCCACTCCCTTCGGGGTTTCATCGACGCCGGGCACGCGGGGGCGCTCCTGGTCCGGCAGATTCTCGATGAGGGGGAACCGATTCGGGTGGCGACGTTCGATATCGATCGACTGTTGGACTATCGATCCCGTCGCCCCGAGATGGTCTTCAGCGTCAACGCCTTCGCGGAGTACGACGAGCCCTTTCTCGTGGTCGATCTTGTCAAGGATGCGACGGGACGGGCGTTCCTCCTGCACCACGGGCTCGAACCGGACGTGTGGTGGGAAGCGTATGTGCGTGCGGTGAAGGACATCGTCGATCGGTTGGGGGTGACCCTTGTCGTCGGCGCCCACGGCATCCCCATGGCGGCGCCACACACGAGGGAAATCCGCGCAACGATCCACGGGACCCGGCCCGATCTCCTTCCCGCAGCCCCGTCGTTCTTCTCGACCGTCACGGTTCCGGGCAGCGCATCCAACCTCGTGGAATACCGCATGGGGGAGTGGGGGATGGGAGCCATCTCGGTTGCCGTCCACGTGCCGCACTACTTGTCGCAAGCTGCGTATCCCCAGGCGGCCCAACGCATGGCTCGGTATGTGGGCGAGATGACGGGCCTAGATCTAGCCCCACACAAACTCGATGAAGCGGCTCGAGAGGCGGCGGAGGAGATCGAGAAGCAGGTCGAGGCGTCGGAGGACGTGCAGGCGCTCGTCAGGGCCCTTGAGCAGCAGTACGACGACTTCATGGACTCCCGCGACGGGGTTTTCCCGCTCGATGGGCGTATCCCAACGGCGGAGGAACTCGGTGCGGAGTTCGAGAAGTTCCTCGCTGATCGCGGAAAAGACGTGCCATAAGGCAAGAAACCTGTCATGCTTGTGTCGTTGCAGTGAAAGTGGTGCGACGCGCTGTCTGGTTCGACCGGTACAGGACGTGGGACACAGCATTGCGGCACTAGGTTCGGCATTCCGCCGGACCGCCGGGTCCCCGGTTGGGATGTCAGGTAAGGATAGGTATGCCTCAGGGTTCAGTTAAGTGGTTCAACGCCGAAAAGGGTTATGGTTTCATCGCCCAGGACGGCGGAGGCCAGGATGTTTTCGTTCACTACTCGGCTATTGATTCGGACGGCTATAAGTCGCTCACGGAGCAACAGCGCGTGGAGTTTGAGGTCGTGCAGGGCCCCAAGGGTCCGCAGGCCGAGAAGGTGCACCCGCTGTAACAACACGGTGTCGCGGAGGCCGCCCCATCAGGGGCGGCCTCCGTTTCTTTTCGGGGGCAATGGTGGGGAACACGGAGGGGGAGGGGAAGCGTTGAATGGGTGGCGGAAATCTGCCCGAGTCCCCAGCGGGTAACATTCTCGCGACACTCCCCAAAGCGGGGATTGGCCTTGCACAGTTCAGGCATCTATTCTGGAGATGGTAACCAGCGGAGGAGGTCGGGATGCCGCTGTCCGAGTACGAGCAGCGTGTGCTCGACGAATTGGAACGGGACCTTGGCACGGACCCGAAGCTCAAGAGCGCCCTCGCTCATTCGCATCGCTCAGCCACACGATTGCTGGCCGCCGGTCTCGGCGTCGTCGCGGGGCTTGGGGTGGTTCTCGCCGGGGTCATGTACCAGAACCTCGTCGTCGGCATCGCCGGATTCGCGCTCATGACGGCATCCGCGCTGTGGGCGATCGCGGGGGGGCACGCGCAGCAAGCGAAACCGTCGGGCGAGAACAAGGGCGCGGGGGGCAAGCAGCGCCATCAGGGATTCATGAACCGTCTCGAGGAGCGCTTCGAGAAGCGCCGCGAACAGGGTGACCTGTAGCCTCCGCCGTCGCCGTCTCCGCCTCGGTGACCACCTGGGTTACCCATGTGTCGAGTTGTGCCTGAGGGATGGTCGTACCGCCTGGCGCGTATCGGTGGTCGGATACGGCTCCACTCAGTGAGGTGAGCGCCTCAGCGCCCGCCGGGGCGGGGGGTCGTCCGACCATCATCGAGAGGGCTCGGATAACATGCTCTCTCGCCTCTCCCGGAGTGGCAGACGATGGCCACGCTAGGTCTCCGAGGCGATCCGCGAGTCGCTGCCAAGCACCTTCGGGGCCGTGAAGGGCGCGGGAGGTCACCCCAGCTTTCCTTCGGAGGACGAGTATGCCCACGGTGGCCAGGGCGGCGAGGGCGACCGCGATCCCACCGTAGAGCCACCACGCCGCAGGAGAGCCGCTCCCGGATCCCGGAATCGGGTGGAGGTGCGAGGAGTTGTCTCCGTTCGGATTCGTCGGCAAGCCGCCTTCCTCGGGAAGGGTACCCGGGACGGGAACTTGCGAGGCATTGGGATCCGTCCAAATCGGTGGGGAACCGGTCTGAATCGCTGGTGTGGGTTCGAATCGAACCCACCCGTGGTTGGCAAAGAAGATCTCCGGCCATATGTGGGCGTCCGAGCCGCGCACCACGTAGCCGTTGTGCTGCTCGTCGAACGATCCCGCGAGGTAACCGAGGCCCAGCCTCGACGGGATCCCCAGGGAGCGCAGCATCACCATCATCGTCGTGGCGAACTGAACGCAATAGCCCTCCCTCGAGTCGAGGAAGGTCGAGACGGAGTCGTCCCCGGAGGGGTTCACGGAAAGCGAGTACGTGAAGTTGTCCGGGTTCCTCAAGTAGTTCTGGATCGCGACCGCCTTGTCGTACCGGGTGGTCGCGTCCGCGGTGATGTCTTCCGCGAGCGCCTGGACGCGCGCACGATCGATCGCCGGGGCGATCTCAAGGTACTGAGGATCCGACACGTCGAGGTTGGGGTCGTTGTCGAGGAGGTCGTCAGACGCCCGCAGCACCTCCGGGTCGTGGAAGGCGAAGTCGACGAGCATCGAGTAGTTGAGGTTGCGTGTGGTCACGTTTTCCCCGACGACGGTGTCGTTTTCCGCGTCGTAGGTCCAATCGCCGTCGACCGCAACGGTGCGGGGTGCGGTCGCGAGCGGAAGGTTGCGCTCGATGCCGGACAAGATGTTGACGTTGAGGCGTATGCGTTCGCTCGTGTTCCAGTCCGGGACTTCCTCTGGCCAGAGGAGCCCCGCGGTCGCCGGTCGGTTGGTCGGAACCGAGTCCGGTGCGTTGATATGGGCCCCGTCGAAGTCGGTAAGGGTATAGAGCCGGAACGCGTCGGGGCGGGGACCGGAGGTGAGGTAGACGAGGACGGGGGCATCGGAGTTCGTCGTGAGGGAGGAGCGGAGGTCGAGTTCGAGGTTCAATCGGTTGGGGCCATCGAAGGCGTGGGGGGTATTGAAAGCGGGGATCGACCCCCACCCGACACCTCCGAGAGCCGCGGGAACCGCGAGGCTCGCAAGGGCCAGCGTCGCGACGGTTGCGGTTGTCGCCGCGCCAAAGGAAATCCCCCGCTCGATGGGGGCGTTTCGCCGCGAGAGCGCCATCGTGGCCACCCAAGCCCCGAGGCTGATCACGAGGGCACCCGTCGATACGCGGTGTCCGAGGATGACCGCGGGAAACCACGGAAGGAGGAGCAGGAATCCCGCGCTCGCGACGGCACGCCAGGAGACGGCGATGTGTTCCGCGAGGAGGAACAACCCTAGAAGGCCCACCGTGAGGAGGGCTCCGAGCGTCCGGTCGACGACGGCCGGGGAGGTGGAGGCACTGGCGTAGTCGACGCCAGCCTTGATCGTGGAGGCGAGAGCCTTGAGGGCGGCGGGGCTGGGAAGGCCGAATCCCGCCCCCTCGTCGTCGCGCGCGTAGAGCGGAATGAGGACCATGACTCCCGTGAGGACCCCGAGGAAGGTCGGAAGGTAACGGGACCGAGAGGCCAGGCGAACGATCATGACGACGAGCATCACCGCGACAAGGGCGAGGGCTGTGGTCCGCATCCACGCCCCGAGGTCGATCATGCGGGTGAGCGCCCACAGCGAAGCGAACGTCGAAATCGCGATAAAGGGGGTCGCTGCCCACGGAGAGCGGGACGAACGAAGAAGGTCGTTCACTCCATGTCACCGCCAATGGTGAGAAGCGTCGTCCACACTTGGTCGAGGTTCGAACCGATTCCCGCCGTCGTTGCGCGCCAGCCCGCTCGGCGAAGCGACGTGACGGTGTCGTCGACGGATTGCTTGCGGGAGGCGTCACCTCCGGAGCGCACGATGGCCCACGCCCTCCCCGAGTCGCCGATCGGGACCAGCGCATCGAGAGCGTCCTTACTGAGGGGTTCGAGGACGGCCACGATCACCTCCCCCGCCGGAGCGGCGAGTGCCGCCTCTCGGCACGCCTGGAGGAGGTCGTTCTCGGCCGCCGTTGCCGAGAGGGGGGCCTTGAGGTCCACGGTCTGGTTGAGGACGCGCGCGCGGGCGAGGGAACTCGTTTGTTGACGATCCTGGCGAGCGGAATCGGGATGGATTCCTCCCCCGAGGAGGCGAACGGGGTGTCCGCTATCGAGTACGGATAGGGCAATCGATGTCGCGGCGGAAATGGTCCATTCGAGGGCGTCCGCGTCGCGCGGGAGGTCCATCACGACGGTCGTGGGTCGCCGACCTGCCCGTTCGTCCGACCGGACGAGCATCGTCCCGCGTCGGGCCGAACTCTTCCAGTGGACTCGACGGAGGTCGTCTCCCTCCCGATAGTCGCGCAGGGCCGCGTCGTCGGGTGAGGGGGTTCTGGCTCCCAGGACGACGCGATCGGCGTGCCCCATGAGGGCTCCCGCCGTAGCGGAGAGCTCCACGGTTGCGGGCCAGACGGGAATGAGTTCGGCGCCGCCGACGGCGGTGTCGGTCATGATCATGCCGAGGGGGTCCGAACTGTGGACGAGGGCCGGGCCGAGGGGCCAGCGTCCCCTCCGGGAGGGTTGGAGCCCGTACGTCAGCGTGAGGGATTCGGACGTCCGGGAGACGGTGGCTTTGGTTCCCGCTCCACCCGTGAGTTCGGCGGCAGCCTGTTCGCGAATGTCGAGGCCGTCGATGATGGTGCGGGTGAGGCGGTGAGCGGAGTGGTGCTTGTCTTCGCGCTCCAGACCCTGCGCGAGGGCGGATTCGATGCGGACGACGACCTTCCCCGGCACTCCGACGGTCAGGGGTCGCGGTCGCACCTCCCGTCGGGCGAACGGGAATCGCAAGAGGAAGGTGTGGACGGACAGGAGCATCCACAACGCCGCGACGAGGACGGCGGCGACCATCGTGACGCCGACGGTCGCCAAGATGGGGCTGGCGATTCCGACACCCCCGCCCCCGATGATGACCCCCGAGATGGCAAGGCCGATGCCGCGCGACGTGACGGCGGTCGCCGATGTCGCCTCGCGCGACGGGGGTGGAGTCATGGACGGGTGGTGGCCGTGGGTCCCGTGAACGCGGGTCGACGCGGCGTTGGGGCGTCCCGCGCCTCGACCGGTACGGGGGTTCGTTGAAGGATTTCCGTGATGATCTGGGTCGCCGAGCGTCCCGCGAGGCGGGCCTCCGTGCTGAGAAGCATGCGGTGAGCCAGAACCGATGTCGCGAGCGCCTTGATGTCGTCGGGGAGAACGTGGTTGCGTCCCGCCATCGCCGCCCGCGACTTCGCGGCGGCGAGGAGTTGAAGGGACGCCCGTGGTGACGCCCCGAGGCGGAGACCCGGCTCGTTCCGGGTCGCATGAGCGATGTCGACGATGTACTGCTTGAGCGCGGGGGCTCCGTAAACGCGGCGGGCGATCTCGATCATCTTGCCGAGGGTCGCGGCGTCCGAAACGGGTTTGACGTCGTTGAGCGGGTCGATGCCGTCATGGGTGTCGAGCATCACCATTTCGTCGCGAGCCGAGGGGTACCCCACTTTGACCTGAGCCATGAATCGGTCTCGCTGGGCCTCGGGAAGCGGGTAGGTGCCCTCCATCTCGACCGGGTTTTGGGTGGCGACAACGAGGAAGGGCGTGGGGAGTGCTCGAGTTGTCCCGTCCGTCGTGACGCATCGCTCCTGCATCGCCTCCAGGAGTGCCGCTTGGGTCTTGGGCGACGCGCGGTTGATCTCGTCGGCGATGACGACGTTGGCGAAGACCGGACCGGGGCGGAACTCGAACTCCTTCTCTCCCGCCCGGAAGATGCTCACCCCGGTCACGTCGGCGGGGAGCAGGTCGGGGGTGAATTGGATCCGGCCGATCGTGCAATCGATCGACTTCGCGAGCGCCCGAGCCAGCGTCGTCTTCCCCACTCCGGGGACGTCCTCCATGAGGACGTGGCCCTCGGCGAGGACGACGGCAAGCGTCGCCGAGATCGCGGGATCCAGCCCCGAAAGCACGGACGAAATCGCGCCCCGAATGCGCAGGGTCACATCGGCGACTTCCGCGAGCTCAGCATCGGAAGGGAGGGGCTGGTTCATGAACGCTCCTTTGTTCCTGATGTCTCCGAGCCTAAAGGATTCGCGGGGTAGTGATGCTCCCGAGCCGCCCGAACGTGACCGAAACGCCACGTGAGGGGGAGCCGGAGGCGGCTGGGGGGACGGTGAACGGCAGATTCGCCGAATATCTTGTCAGAAGTGGGGGAAAGTGGAGTAAAGTGGAGGGTGCGGGAGGACTGAGGAGTCCCCGAGTGAGGAGGTGGTGAGCGATGGCGGACGCTGACGCATCGGTCATGGGCCCCTCGGGCGTCTTCCTCGGGACCTTCACCCCGCGCCTCGACGAGAAGGGGAGGCTCATCCTTCCCGCCAAGTTCCGTCCGAGGCTGGCGGCGGGCCTGGTGTGCACCCGAGGGCTCGATCGCTGCATCTTCGTCTTCCCCATCGAGGAGTTTCACGGGGTTCACGACCGCTTGCGTCAGGCTCCTCTTGAGAACCGGGCGGCGCGTGACTACCTCAGAGGCTTCCTCGCGTACGCGAGCGACGAGGTTCCGGACAAGCAGGGCCGCATACCCCTGGGGGCCGCGCTTCGCGAATACGCGGGGATCGATCGAGATGTCGCCGTCGTCGGTCTGGGCTCGCGTGTGGAGATTTGGGACGCCTCTGCCTGGGCGGCGTACCTCGCCGCGCACGAAGAGGGTTATGCGGATACGGCACGGGAGGTGATCGAGGACCTCTAGGGCTTGCGGCCAACGTCGTGTCGTGTGGCCTCCTCCCGAGCGCTCTCTGGGGCACTTCCCCGCTTCAGAGCCGCCGGAGGGAGACCACGGGACGCGAACGGCTCGTCCCCGCTTCCTTAGAGACGTGAAGGAGGGGCGTGAGTCCGGAACGGCATGTGCCCGTGCTCCTCGACCGTTGCGTCGAGTTGCTCGCGCCTGCGCTTCAGCACCGAGGTGCCGTCGCTATCGACGCCACCCTGGGGTTCGGGGGACACTCCGCAGCGATCCTGTCCGCGTGTCCCGAGGCAACGGTTGTGGGAATCGATCGCGACCACGACGCCATCGCGTTGGCGTCCGAAAGACTTGCATCGTACGGCGCGAGGTTCCGCGCCCACCATGCGGAATTCGACGACATCGCGGGGGCGCTCGCCGCCGTGGGGGCCGACACGGCCGATGGTGTGCTGTTCGACCTCGGGGTGTCCTCCATGCAGATCGACGACGCCGACCGAGGGTTCTCCTACGCCCGTGACGCCCCCTTGGATATGAGGATGAACCGCGACGACGACGTGACGGCTGCCGACCTCCTGCGCGACCTCTCGGCCGAGGATCTCGCGCGAATCCTCCAGGAGTACGGCGAGGAACGATACGCGGGGCGGATCGCGAAGGCGATTGTCGAGCGTCGCCCAACCGCGCCCATCACCAGGAGCGCCGAACTCGTTAGCCTTGTCCGTTCCGCGATCCCCGCGGCGGCGCGCGCCGAGGGAGGAAACCCCGCCAAACGAACGTTCCAAGCCCTCAGGATCGCCGTGAACCGCGAACTGGAGGTCCTCAATCGCGCGATACCCGCCGCGCTCGACGCCATCCCGGTGGGAGGCAGGATCGTCGTCCTGTCGTACCACAGCCTCGAGGATCGGATGGTTAAGAGGGCGCTTGCCGATGGCGCGGAGGTTCGGGCACCCCACGGAATGCCGGTCGTCCGCGACGAGGATCGGCCCTACCTTCGACTCCTCACGAGGGGAGCGGGGCGCCCCGCGGAGGACGAACTCGCGAGCAACCCCCGGAGCGCATCCGTCCGCCTCCGGGCAGCGGAACGGGTGCGGGCGACACCCCCGGGACGGGGCGCGACATGAGCGGCGTTCCCGTAACCCGCGATCGGAGTGGGGGCTCGAACGCCCCGTTCGTCGTTCTGTGCGTCGGCATTGTCGTCGGCGCCCTCGTCTTTGTGCTCCTCCTCAACACGACCATGGCGGCGGGGGCGTACGAGGCCCGTGACCTCAAGATCGAGAGCGTCCAACTGCAGGAGCAGCGGGCCGACCTCCTGATGGAGCTCGACGCCAGCGCGGCACCCCAACGCCTTGCGGCGCTCGCGGCCGAACTTGGCATGGTTCGGGCGAGCGAGGTGGGGTTCATTTCCCTTGCCGATGGCACCGTGACGACGGCGGGAGGGGGCGGATGAGCACGTTCGATCCCGTCGGGCGTCCGTCCCGGTTACCCCGCGTGAGCGATCCCCGGCGTCGGCAGGGGATCCTTACGGTCCTCGTGCTCGCCTTGCTTGCCGTTTTCTCCCTTCGCTTGATCCAGATCCAGGCGATCGACGCACAGGACCTCGCGGAGCAGGCCCTCGCTAAGCGCCTCGTCACCTCCGAGATCGAGGTGCCTCGGGCGGACATCCTCGATCGCGATGGGGCGGTACTGGCGACATCGGCCGACCGGTACCACATTTCCGTCAATCAGGTGGAACTCGCCGATTGGCAGCGCACGTCGAACGGTCACGTCGTCGCGAGCGGACCCGCCGACGCCGCCACCATCCTCGCCCCGATTCTGGGTGCGGACGAGGCGACCCTCGAGGCGACCCTCACGGGGGACAGTACCCACGTGTATGTTGCGAAGAACGTCTCTCCCGACACGTGGGGGTTGATCCACGACGAGGGGATCACCGGTATCGACGCCGAACCGACGTCCGAGCGGATCTACCCGAATGGCGACGTCGCGGGCAACGTCGTCGGCTTCGTGGGGGGGTCCTCCGACGCCTCGGGGACCGTGGGGCTCGCGGGTTTGGAATACGAGTTCGAGGATGAGCTCTTGGGGACCTCGGGTTCGCTGACGTATGAGCGGGGTGGCGGTGGTGTGGTGATCCCCACCGGGGTCCGTGCGGAGACGCCCGCCGTTCCCGGTCTCGACGTCGTGACGACGATCGACCGCGACCTCCAATGGCAGGTTCAAGAACGCATCGATACGGCCGTTGCCGATACGGGGTCGGAATGGGGGGTCGTCATCGTCATGGACGTCCACACGGGGGAGATCTACGTCCTCGCGGACTCCAGCACCGTCGACCCCAACCATCCCGGACGCTCGGCGGCGGAGGATCGCGGCTCCCGAGCGGTATCGGCCGTCTTTGAGCCGGGATCGACGGGGAAGATCATCACGATGGCGGCGCTCCTCGAGGAGGGCCTGGCGACGCCGACCGACCAGTACTTCGCCCCGTACGAGTACACGGCACCGAGCGGCCAAACCTTCCACGACTCCCACGAACACGCGACCCAGAGGCTCACCCTCACGGGGATTCTCTCCACCTCCTCCAACACCGGGACGGTCCAAGCGGGATCCCCCCTCACCCTCCAGCAGCGATACGACTACCTCGCCGCGTTCGGGTTGGGGAAACCGACCGGGGTGGGATTGCCAGGGGAGTCGGCCGGGATCCTCCACGACGTCTCCGACTGGGACAAGAGGACGCAAGACGTCATCCTCTTCGGCCAAGGGGTCTCCGTGACGGCCCTCCAGACGGCCCAGGTCTACGCGACGATCGCCAACGGCGGCGTCCTGGTGCACCCCACGGTCGTCAAGGGATTCTCCGACGCGAACGGGACCCTCATTCCCATCACCTCCACCGGGGAACCCCAGAGGGTGGTCTCGGAGCAGACGGCTAGCGAACTGATGCGCATGCTCGAATCCGTCGTCGACACCGGGACGGGGCGCCCGGCTCAAGTCGCGGGATATCGCATCGCGGGGAAGACGGGCACCGCGCAGGCGGCGGACGGGGAAGGGGGGATGACGAGCGTCGTCGCGTCGTTCGTGGGCATCGCACCCGCCGACGATCCGCGTATCGTCGTCTCCGTGATCCTCTACAACCCGAAGGGTGACGTCTGGGGGAGCGCGGTCGCCGCGCCGGTGTTCTCCGATGTCACCTCCGACGCGCTCCGCGCCCTCGGCGTTCCCCCGAGCGGTGCAACCGAGGCGCTCTACCCGACCACGTGGAGTTAGCCGTGGAGGACATGGCCCTCCGCCCCTCTCGTCAGACACCCGTGACCCTCGCGGAGCTTGTCACCCGCGCGGGAGCGGAGGTGCGGGGGGACGGCGGCGTCGCGGTCACGGGGGCGAGCGTCGACAGCCGCACCGTCCATGACGGGGATCTTTTCGGAGCCTTCCCCGGGCTCAAGCTTCACGGTGCGACCTTCGCGTTCGACGCGGTCGCGGCGGGCGCGGTGGCCATCCTTACGGACGACGTGGGGGCGGCCCTTGCCGCGGAGACCGGGGTGCCGATCCTCGTGAGCGCGGAACCGAGGGTCGCGATGGGGGAGGCGTCCGCGGCGATCTACGGGGATCCGTCGACCCGCCTCACGCTCGTCGGTGTGACGGGAACCAACGGCAAGACGACGACGGCCTACTTCATCGACGCCGCGTTGCGCCAGACGCACGCCATGACCGGAGTTCTGGGCACGGTCGAGCTGCGTATCGGGGACGAGGCGATCGAAAGTCCCCGAACGACGGTCGAGGCCCCCGTGCTCCAGGCGCTCCTGGCCCGCATGGTCGAGGAGGGGTGTACGGCGGCGACGACCGAGGTGTCGTCGCACGCGGCAGCCCTCGAAAGGATCAGCGGGGCGCGGTTCGCGGTGGCGGTCTTCACCAACCTCCAGTGGGATCACCTGGACTTTCACGTCACGATGGATCGCTACCTCGCGGACAAGGCGAAGCTCTTTGCCCCGGGGCGCGCCCAGCGGGGGGTCGTATGCGTTGACGACGACTACGGCGTGCGTCTTGCGCGGGAGGTGACCATCCCCGTCGTTACGGTCGCGACCCGGCTCGCGCTCGACGGGTCGACACCGTCGGCGGACTGGCGCGTCGAGAACGCGGACATCGGGCTCGACGGGGTCGGGTCGAGGTTCGAGCTCGTCGGCCCCGCCGGGATGCGGCTGACGGCATCGAGCCCGCTTCCCGGGCTCGTGAACGTCTCCAATGCCGCCGTCGCCATCGTGGCCGCGGTCGAGGCGGGGGTCCCCGTCGAGAAGGCGATCGCCGGGATCGCCGCAGCCCATGAGATTCCCGGCCGGATGGAGCGGGTCATCGAGCGGAGTTCCCAGGACCCGCTCGCGATCGTCGATTACGCCCACACCCCGGACGCCCTCACCCTCGCCCTCGAGGGGGTGCGCCCCATCACGCCGGGGCGCCTCATCCTCGTCTTCGGTTCGGACGGCGATCGCGACCAAGGCAAGCGTCCCGTCATGGGGGAGATCGCGGCCCGCCTCGCCGACGTCATCGTGTTGACGGACGAAAATCCCCGTTCCGAGGAGCCCGCGGCGATCCGCGCGGCGATCCGTGAGGGGATCGAGAGGGTGCGTCCCGACCTCAACGATGTCGAGGAGGTCGAGCCACGATGGGATGCCGTCGGCCGTGGCCTCGAGATCGCCCGACCCGGCGACACCGTCATCGTCACGGGGAAGGGCCACGAGCCCACCCAGGAGATCGCCGGCGTCTTCCATCGCTACAACGACCGCGACGCCTTCCTGGCGGCGCACGCAAGGATCATCGCGGCACGCACGAAGGGTGCGGTTGACGACGATGGCGCGGCGCGTGGGCATGGGGTGACGGGGTGAAGACGGTCACGGCAGGCTGGATCGCGGACGCGGTTGGCGGAGAACTGAGCGGCGACGCCGGGATCGAGGTCACCGCCGTTGTTCGCGACTCTCGCGAGGTCACCCCCGGCGCCCTCTATGTCGCTCTCCCCGGGGAGCGGGCGGACGGCCATGATTTCGTCGACGCCGCGATCGCCGCCGGTGCCGTCCTCCACCTCGTCTCTCGGCCCGTCGCCGCCCCCCATGTCCTGGTCTCCGACGCGACGGTCGCCCTCGGCGCTCTCGCCCGCGCGTACTTACGGCTCCTCCGGACGGAGGGGGACATCACCGTCATCGGCGTGACGGGATCGGTGGGGAAGACGACGACGAAGGATCTCTTGACGCAGATCCTTCCCGATTGCGTCGCCCCCGTCGGCTCGTACAACAACGAGATCGGGCTACCCCTCACGGTGCTTCGTGCGGACGACGCGACGCGGAACCTCATCCTCGAAATGGGGGCGAGCGGCGTTGGCCACATCTCCTACCTGACCGACATCGCGCCCCCCGACATCGTCGTCGTCCTCGTGGTCGGCACCGCCCACCTGGGCGAATACGCCTCGATCGATGAGGTGGCCCGAGCCAAGGCGGAGATCGTCGAGGGGAGGGCCAACGGTGCGACCGTCCTGCTCAACGCGGACGACCCGAGGGTCGCCGCGATGGCTCGGATCGCCCCGGAGGCGCGCACCTTCGGGGTGGGTTCCGGCGACGTTCGGGCCACCGGGGTACGGACGGATGGCGGGCGGGCGTGTTTCACCCTGTCGGCGAAGGGGGACTCTGCGGAGGTTCGCCTTCGGCTCGTTGGCGAGCACCACGTCACCAACGCGCTCGCCGCAGCGGCTGTCGCGTTGTCCGTGGGGATGGGGATCGCCGAGGTCGCGGAGGGGCTCAGCGCGGCGACGGCTCTCAGCCCCCATCGGATGGCGGTGACGACGCGTGCGGACGGCGTGACGATCCTTGACGATTCGTACAACGCTTCCCCCGAGAGCATGGAGGCCGCCTTCCGCGCGCTCAGCGAGATCGCCGGAAAGGGCAGGTCGGTCGCCGTCATCGGGGAGATGAGGGAGATGGGCGATGCGTCGCCCGCCGCGCACGACGAACTGGGGTGTTTGGCCGTCAGGCTCGGCATCGATCGGCTCGTCGTGGTGGGGGAGGGGGCGAGGGCCGCGTACGATGCTGCCGTGCGCGAGGGATTCTCCGAAGACGAGGCCACCTACGTCGCGACGGTCGATGAGGCGCGACGTTTCCTCGATACCATCCTTGCGACCGGGGACACCGTACTCGTCAAATCCTCACGGGATTCCGGCCTGTGGCGCCTCGCGGATTCGCTCCTGGGAGGCACCCCGTGATCGCCGTCGTCCTCGCGGGAGGCATCGCCCTCGTCGTTTCCCTCTTCGGCACGCCGATGTTCATCCGGTACCTCGTGAAGCGTCAATACGGGCAGTTCATCCGTCACGATGGTCCCGCCAGCCACCACGTCAAGCGCGGGACGCCAACGATGGGTGGGGTGGTCCTCATCTTCGCGACGATCATCGGGCTCCTCGGTTCGAGCCTCTTCACCGGCCGGCATATCCACTGGTCGGCCGTGCTCGTTGTCGGGCTCATGTGCGGGCTTGGACTCGTGGGTTTTATCGACGACGCGATCAAGATCACCCGCGAACGCTCCCTGGGACTCAAGGCGCGGTACAAGATTCTGGGCCAGGCCGCGGTGGGAACGACCTTCGGTGTCCTCGCCCTCCGATACGCGGACGGCAACGGCGTCACTCCCGGTTCAACCCACATTTCCTTCCTTCGGGACACCCGCATCGACCTCGCGATCTGGGGCACGACGATCGGGCTCGTCCTCTTCGTGGTGTGGGCCAACTTCCTCATCACCGCGTGGTCGAACGCCGTCAACCTCACCGACGGGCTCGATGGCCTCGCCACGGGGGCCGTCGTCATCTTCTTCGCCTCGTACACCCTCGTCGGCATCTGGCAAGGCAACCAGTCCTGTGCCCACGACGCCGCCTTAGCCAACTGCTACCTCGTCCGAGATCCTGGCGACCTAGCGATCCTCGCTTCCGCGATCACGGGGGCGGCGTTCGGTTTCCTCTGGTGGAACGCCCAGCCGGCCAAGATCTTCATGGGGGACACGGGGGCGCTCGCCCTTGGTGGGGCGATCGCCGGAATCTCCATCGTCTCCCGGACCGAGTTCCTCGCCCTGATCATGGGGGGGCTCTTCGTCGTCATCATGCTGTCCGTCATCCTTCAGGTGACCGGCTACCGGCTCACCCATAAACGACTATTCAGGATGGCGCCCCTCCATCACCATTTTGAGCAACTCGGGTGGAGTGAGGTCACCATCGTGACGCGATTCTGGATCATCGCGGGGCTGTGCACCGCGGCGGGGATGGGGATCTTCTACGCCGAGTGGGCCCGAGCGCTGTGATCCTCGGCGATTCCCGGGTACTCATCCTCGGGATGGGGGTCACGGGAAGGGCGGCAAGCGCGGCACTCGAGAAGGTCGGCGCACGGGTCGTCACGGTCGATCGCACCCAACCGGCCGACCATCCCGGGATCGAGGGGGTGGATCTCTCCTCGTTCGACCTCGTGATCGCCTCGCCCGGGTGGCCACCGCACGGCGATGCGCTGACGGCGGTCGAGGCGGCGGACATTCCCGTGTGGAGCGAGGTCGAACTCGCGTGGCACCTGCGAGCCCCGTCGACCCCGTGGCTCGTGGTCACGGGAACCAACGGGAAAACCACAACGGTCCAGATGGTCGGGTCGATGGCCGCGGCAGCCGACTTGCGGTGCGCGGTCGTCGGGAACGTCGGCGAACCCGTCGTCGCCACCGCGGGCGAACCGCTGGATCTGCTCGTCGTCGAGGTCTCCAGTTTTCAACTGCACTACACCTTCTCCGTCTCTCCCCTCGCGTCGGTGTGCCTCAACGTCGACGACGATCACCTCGACTGGCATGGCGGCCCGGAGGGGTACCGCGCGGACAAGGCGCGCGTGTACGCCCACACGACGGTCGCGTGCCTCTACCCGGAGGACAACCCCGACATCGACGCCATGGTGCGGGAGGCCGACGTCGAGGAGGGATGCCGAGCGATCGGGCTCACGCTGGGGGTGCCGACGATCAGCCAACTGGGACTCGTCGAGGACATCCTCGTCGATCGCGCGTTTCTAGAGAATCGTCAGAACGAGGCTTTCGAACTGGCGAGGATCGAGGATCTCGCCCATCTGACGGCGGGCGATGTGCCGCCCTACCTCATCGCCAACGCGCTCGCGGCGGCGGGGCTCGCGAGGGCCGCGGGGATCGACCCCGAATACGTCGGGGAGGGCTTGAGGACGTTCCGGCTCGACCATCATCGGACAGCTCACGTCGCGACGGTGGACGGGGTCGCGTACGTCGACGACTCGAAGGCCACCAATCCCCACGCGGCGAGAGCCGCATTCGGGGGAATCGCGGTGGGCACCGCGGTGTGGATCGTCGGCGGGCTCACCAAGGGCGCCGATCTCGCCCCCCTGGTCCGCGACGTCGCCGACCGCCTCCGCGCCGCGGTCATCATCGGGCTGGATTCGTCGTCTCTCGCGGCGGCGTTCGAGCGACACGCTCCCGGAATCCCCGTCACGGTGATCCCGGCGGGCGACACTGTGATGGAACGGGCGGTTCGCGTCGCCCGCGAGTATGCGCGCCCAGGGGACATCGTCCTGATGTCTCCCGCGTGTGCGTCGATGGACCAGTTCCGCGACTACGCGGATCGCGGGGATGCCTTCGCTACCGCGGTGGGGGCACTGGCGAAGTAGGGAGGCGCGCATGACGGTCACGGCGACCCGTACCGCACCCACGGGCCGCCTCGCGGGATCAGCGGCGAGTTACTACCTCATCGCCTTCGCGACCGCGATCTTGCTCCTTGTTGGGCTGGCCGTCGTCTTGTCGAGTTCGTCGATCGATTCGATCAAGCTGGACGGGGATCCCTTTGCCCTCTTCAAGGCCCAGGTGGCTTTTCTGGGGATTGGCGTCGCCCTCCTCATCGTCGCGACGCGGGCGACTCCCCCCTTCCTCAAGTCCGCGGCCCCGTGGCTGCTTCTCATCAGCATGGTTCTGCTGGTTCTGGTCGCCGTCTCGCCCTGGGGCCATGCCTCCGGTGGAAACCGCAACTGGATCGTGCTGGGAGAATTCACGGCCCAGCCGAGCGAGGCGGCGAAGTTTGGGCTTGCGCTCTACCTCGGCGTCATGTTGTCGCGTTCGCGCCACCGGCTCGCGACGCTCAAAGGGGCGTTCGTGCCCGCCGGCCTCGTTTCCCTCCTGGTGATGGGGCTCGTCGTCGCGGGACGGGACATCGGAACCGCCTCCGTCATGTTGTTGCTGATCGCGGCCGCGTACTGGACGGCGGGGCTGCCCTTACGGTTCTTTGCCACGGGGGCCACCATGGCCACCCTCGGGGTGTGGGTCCTCATCTGGCTTCGGCCGGAGATTCTTTCCCGCATCACGGCGTGGCGATCGCCCACGTGCGACCCCACTAACCAGTGCTTCCAGTCGACCCACGGAACGTGGGCGCTCGCGTCCGGCGGACTGTGGGGACTCGGGCCAGGGTTGTCGAGGGAGAAGTGGTCGTACCTTCCCAAGGCATCGAACGACTTCATCTACGCGATCCTCGGGGAGGAATTCGGGCTGGTCGGGACGCTCCTCGTCCTCGTCGCGCTCGCCATGATCGTCGTCGCGGTCAATCGCATCGTCCAACGTCACCGCGATCCTTTCGTCCAAATCACGGCCGCGGCCATTGCCGGGTGGATCGTCGGTCAGGCGTGCCTCAATATCGCCGTCGTCGTCGGCCTCGCTCCCGTCACGGGGGTTCCGCTCCCGCTTGTATCGTCCGGAGGGTCGTCTCTGATCACGTCGCTCGCGGGGATCGGGGTGCTCCTGGCTTATGCGAAAGGCGAGCCGGGGGCACGGGAGGCTCTTGCGGCGCGCAAGAGGCGGCGCTTGGAGCCGATGACGAGCGTCCCTGGGGGTGAGCGGTGAGAGAGAAGGGCGAGCAGGGAGAAGCGAAGACGTTTCTCCTGGCGGGAGGCGGCACGGCGGGGCACGTCAACCCGCTTCTCGCAACCGCCGCCGAACTCGTCTCGAGGGGGCACCAAGTCGTGGCGATGGGGACGGCGGACGGGCTTGAGGCGACGCTCGTACCCGATGCGGGCATCGAGTTGCGGGTGATTCCCCGAGCGCCCGCGCCGCGGCGACCGAACGGCGACGCCGTGCGCTTTCCGGGGAGGATTCTCGGGGCCCTTCGGGCGACGGCCGCGATCGTCGACGACGTGAAGCCCGACGCGGTCGTCGGTTTTGGGGGATACGTGTCGACACCGGCGTATCGCGTCGCGTATCGACGCGGGATCCCCCTCGTCATTCATGAAGCCAACGCCAGGCCCGGCCTGGCGAATCGACTCGGGGCCCGCTGGGCGGCCGGAGTCGCGGTGACGTTCCCCGGAACCAACCTTCCTCGGGCGGTGCTGACGGGTCTCCCTCTCCGCAAGGACATCGCGACCCTCGCGTCGCTCATCCGAACGGGGCAAGCGGAGATTCCCCGTGCGAGGGCGCGCCGCCTGCTCGGTTGGCCGGACGACGCGAAGGCGGCGCTCATCATGGGCGGGTCGCTCGGTGCCGCGCGACTCAACGCCGCGACGGAGGGAGTGATCGCCTCGATCGTGGGTCACGGCATTCACGTGGTGCACCTCACGGGCAAGGGGAAGGCCGAGGAGTCGGAGCGGCTGCGCGGAAAGCTGCCCGTCAAGTTTCGGAAGTACTACGTCGTCAAGGAATACGAGACGGACATGCCCAGCGTGTTCGCCGCCGTCGATGCGGTCGTGTGTCGGGCGGGAGCCGGGACGGTGGCGGAGGTGAGTGCCCTAGGGTTGCCCGCCCTCTATGTCCCGCTCCCCTTCGGGAATGGGGAGCAAGCCCTCAATGCCGCCCCCGCGGTCGCGGCAGGAGCCGCCACGATTATCGACGATGCGCGTTTCACCCCCGCGGCCCTGCTTCTGGGGTTGGAGGGGATGCTTCTCGACGAGGCGAAAAGGCGGGAAATGGAGAGGGCGGCGCGTGACATTGGCATCGCCGATGGAGCCGAGAAACTCGCCGACATGGTCGAAGGGGTGACGACGTGACGGACGCGTTCCCCACGGAAGGGAGGATCCACTTCATCGGCATCGGCGGAGCTGGGATGTCGGCGGTCGCGTTCCTTCTGTCGCGTGCGGGAGTGCACGTGTCGGGCTCGGATGCCGCGGACGGCCCGTACCTTCGGGCGCTCGCCGAGGCGGGCGTCGACGTCACCGTGGGGCACGACGCTAGCCTCGTCACGGGGGCGTCGGCCGTCGTCGTGACGTCAGCCGTCCGCGAGTCCAACAGTGAGCTCGTCGCCGCCCGGGCTGCGGGGATCCCCGTGGTGCATCGTTCCCTCGCCTTGGTCGAGGCGACCCGCGGAATGCGGCTCATCGCCGTCGCCGGGGCGCACGGCAAGACGACGACGTCCGCGATGATCGCTTGTGCCCTTCACGGAGCGGGGATCGATGCGACCTTCGCCATCGGGGCACCGGTCCACGGGGTGACGGGAGCCGTCGGCGGTGCCTATGCGGGAAAGGCGGAGGTAGCCGTCATCGAGGCCGACGAATCGGATGGGTCGTTTCTCGCGTACTCGCCGGAGGTGGCGGTCGTGACAAACGTCGAGCCCGATCACCTCGACCACTACGGGACGACGGAAGCGTTCGAGCAGGCGTTTGTCGACTTCGCCGCGCGAGCCGCGACCCTCATCGCGTGCGTGGACGACCCCGGGGCCGCTCGTTTGGCGGAGCGGGCGCGTCTCGCGGGGTCCGCCGTGGTCACCTACGGAACCACGCCTAGTGCGGACGTTGTCGTCGACCGATCGATGGTCGGGTGGGGGGATCGTCGCGTCCCACTCGCCGTTCCCTCGGTGGGGCTTCACAACCGCCTCAACGCCGCCGGGGCGTGGGCGGCCGCCGTTGCCGTCGGAGCCGATCCCCAGCGGGCAGCGGATGCCCTCGCGACGTTCGCCGGAACGGGCAGGCGCTTCGAGCTGAGGGGAGACGCGTTCGGTGTCGCCGTTTACGACGACTACGCCCACCACCCAACCGAGATCGACGCCTTGGTCGCGGCCGCGAAGGAGGGGGTGCCCGGCCGACTCGTCCTGCTCTTCCAACCCCACCTCTATTCGCGCACGCGCCTTCTCGCGCGGGAGTTCGCACGGGCGTTGACCATCCCGGACGCCGACGTCATCCTCTCGGGCGTGTACGGAGCGCGGGAGTCGCCCGAGCCCGGGGTGGGGGCCGCGACCATCGGCGACCTGGTGTCCGTGCCGAAGGGAGGCTCGTTTCGCGTCATCGAGGACCTCAGGGAGGCGGCCGTCGAGGCGGCGCGTCTCGCGGTTCCGGGTGGCGCCGTGCTGACGGTGGGGGCGGGTTCCGTGACCGAGGCCGCGGACTGGGTCCTGAACGAATTGAGGAAGCGCGAGGCGGGGGGTGGCTAAGCGCAACGGCCTTTCGGGGACACCGCGACGCCCCCGCAGAGTGACGCGTGCGCGCCTAGTAGCGCGCAGGTTAGGTCTTCTGGCCGTGGTGGGCGGGCTGGTGTGGGGGGTGTGGTGGTCACCGTTATTCGCGCTGGAGCCTTCCCAGGTTCACATAACGATGGACGGGGCGCTGGTCTCCAGCGCGGACGTCCTCTCCGCCGTCCAAGCGTTCGATGGGACCGCCCTCCCGCGCCTCGACCTCGGGGCGGTGGAGGAGGCTGTGACGGGCGTCTCTGGCGTGCGCGACGCGACGGTGACGCGGTCGTGGCCGAGGGGTCTGGACGTGGCCGTGGTGGAGAGGCGCCCCGTCGCCGCGATCGCCGACGCTTCGGAGGGGTACGTCATCGTCGATTCGGAGGGTGTGGGCCTGTCGATCGTGACGGAGAAACCCGAGGATCTGCCGGTCGTGACCGTTCCGATTGGGGAGGAGAACGCGAGGATACTCGCCGCCGCCCTCACGGTCGCCGGGGCGCTACCGAACGAACTATCCGCCAGGGTCGAGGCGGTCCGGGCCGAGACGGAGGATTCCGTGACCCTCTTCCTGCGCGATGGACCGCGGGTCGATTGGGGAAGCGGGGAAGATTCGGACCTCAAGGCGGAGGTGCTCGTGCTCCTCTTGGGGTCGGACTTAGGGGAGGTTTCCGTCATCGACGTCTCCGCGCCCACGCTCCCCGTCACCCGCACGTGATTCGAGGCTTACCCAGAATCGTCCGACACGCGCGCCGGTCCCGGGTGCGAGAGGGGGCGCGCCTTACCGTAGGGGTGGACAAACGCGACATAACTCTAACCCTCAACGGGAAGGTTAGGGTTCGGCGAAAGGGCGGCTCGTGGCGTCACCGCAGAACTACATCACGGCGATCAAGGTCGTCGGCGTCGGAGGGGGTGGCGTCAACGCCGTCAATCGCATGATTGACGTCGGACTTAGGGGAGCCGAGTTCATCGCCATCAACACGGACGCCCAGGCGTTGCTCATGTCCGACGCGGACGTCAAGCTCGACATCGGGCGTGAGTTGACGCGGGGTCTTGGGGCGGGAGCGGACCCGGATGTCGGTCGCAGGGCTGCCGAGGATCACGCGGACGAGATCGAAGAGGCGCTTCGTGGGGCCGACATGGTTTTCGTCACCGCCGGTGAGGGAGGCGGGACGGGGACGGGCGGCGCCCCCGTCGTGGCGCGCGTCGCGCGCAACCTCGGTGCGCTCACCGTCGGGGTGGTGACCAAGCCGTTTACCTTCGAGGGTCGCAGGCGGTTCGATCAGGCAGAGGCGGGGATCGAGCTCCTCCGCCCCGAGGTCGACACACTCATCGTCATCCCCAACGATCGCCTGCTCGATATCAACGACCAGAAGCTCTCCGTTCTCGGGGCCTTCGCGGCGGCGGACCAGGTTCTCCAAGGCGGGGTCCAAGGCATCACCGACCTCATTACCACCCCCGGACTCATCAACGTCGACTTCAACGACGTGCGAAGCGTCATGCAAGGTGCGGGGACGGCCCTCATGGGCGTGAGTGCTGCCCGAGGGAGCGATCGCGCCATTGTGGCCGCCGAGGCGGCGATCTCTTCTCCCCTATTGGAGGCGAGCATCGAGGGAGCTCATGGCGTGCTCCTGAGCGTCGCCGGGGGGTCGGACCTGGGCATCAAGGAGGTCGAGATGGCGGCGCGCCTGGTGCGGGAAGCCGCCCACCCCGAGGCGAACATCATCTTCGGTACCGTCATCGATGACGCCCTCGGGGACGAGATTCGCATCACCGTGATCGCGGCTGGTTTCGATGGCGGCGCCCCTCCGATTCGTCGACACCCCGGTGCGCTCGCTCAGGTCGACGGCGCGAAACCCCGGAAGGCCTCGGTCACGGCGCCGGCGGATGCCCCCACCGAACGCCCGGTGCGGAAGGCGGAGCGCGAGGCCCCACCCGAGGAACCCAACGAGACCGAACTCCTGAAGGTTTCCGGCGGGCTGTTTGAGGAGGAGGAACTCGACATTCCCGACTTCCTGAAGAAGTGACGGGCGTGTCGGGCGACATCTCGACGTGGAACGCGGGACTCGGTGTTCGGGCGTTCTTCACCGCGCGACGAGGGGGAGTGAGCGCCGCGCCATTCGACTCGCTGAACCTTTCCCGTGGCACATCCGACGCACCCGAAGCGGTTGCCGAGAATCGAGCGAGGGTCGAGGCGCTCGCGGGGGCGCCGATCGCCTACATGAGCCAGAAGCACGGTTCGACGGTGGCGATCGTCACGGACGCCACCGAAACACCGGAGGCGGACGCCATCGTGACCATGACGCCCGGCCTCGCGGTGGCCGTCCTCGTCGCGGATTGCGTTCCCCTCCTCCTTCACGATTCGCTCTCCGGGGCCGTCGCCGCTGTCCACGCCGGGCGGATGGGCGTGGCGAACGGGGTGGTGGGGAGGGCGGTCGAGGCGCTCGTCAGCCGGGGTGGCGATGCGAGGACCATCGAAGCGAGCATCGGCCCCGCGATTTGTGGAGCCTGCTACGAGGTTCCCTCGGAGATGCGCGACGAGGTTGCGGCGCTCGTGCCCGCGGCTCGCGCCACGACAACCTGGGGCACCCCATCGCTCGACTTGCCTGCCGCCGTTCGGGCTCAACTGGAGGCGGTCGGAGTCGGAACCATCGCGATCGTTGGGCCGTGCACGCGCGAGACCCCCGACCTCTTTTCCCATCGCCGAGAAGGAGAGACGGGGAGGTCCGCGGGCGTCATCGTGTGCGGGGGCTAACGGGCTCGGGCGTGTCGCTCCCAGAGTTGGCGCCACCGTCCGCCTATCGTGATGTGACAGGTGTGACAACAGGCGGAAATCGAGGTTGGGCATGGGCGCGCTGCATAAGGCGATGGTGTACCTGGGCTTCAGCGAGGACGACGAGTACGCGGAGTACCCGATCAACGAGGACGAGGACGAGACCGCTTCCGTCACGCGCCTGCACGATCCCAGCCGTCCGCGATCGGGCCGAGGCCCCACGGCCGTGCCCACCCCCCTGCGACCGGCCGCCGATCTGTCGCGAATTCACACGATCAAACCCCGCTCGTACAACGACGCGAGGGTGGTCGGGGAGGCCTTTCGCGAGGGTATCCCGGTCATCATGACCTTGACGGAGATGTCCGATGCCGACGCCAAGCGGCTCGTCGACTTCTCCGCTGGGCTTTCCTTCGGTCTCCACGGCACGCTGGAACGCGTGGCTTCCTCGGTGTTCCTCTTGTCGCCCGCACATGTCGAGATTGGGGTGGACTCCGAGCCGAGCGCGGCGGAGCGCGGTTTCTTCAATCAGAGCTAGGCGACATGTCTCTCGTCCTTCGCATCGCCGAGTTTCTCCTCATCGCCTTCGTGCTGCTCCTCTTTGCCCGCGTTGCGATCAACCTCTCCGCACTGTTTGTGCGGGATTGGAAACCCCGCGGTGTCATGCTGATCCTGGTCGAGGTGGTGTTGTCGGCAACGGATCCCCCCGTTCGATTCCTTCGATCGGTACTCCCGGAGATCAACTTGGGGGGTGCCCGCCTGGACCTGAGCGTGTTGATTCTCATGGTTGCCGCAACGATTCTCATCAACGTGCTCGCCGCGATGCCGAGATCCTAATGATGGTTCTGTCGGCGGTGCGTTGAGACTGGCGAGGGGCTTGTGACGTAACATGAGGTACTCGAAAGGTCGCGACACGAAACAGTGAACGAGCGAGGACGGTAGGCGCCATGGCACTGCTCACGGCCGACGACGTGAGGGAGAAGCAGTTCTCCAAGACGAAGTACCGTGAGGGCTTCGATCAGGATGAGGTTGACGACTTCCTCGACTCCGTCGCTGAGACCATTGAGTCGCTCACTCTTGAGCGCGACCGACTTCGCGTCGCGATGAAGGACTTGGAGTCCCGCAGCGCTTCTGGAGCCTCGGAGTTGCTCCGCGCCGCGACCGATACGGCCAACCCTCCCTCCCCGCAGAGCATGCTCGCGATGGCGCAGAAGTTGCACGACGACTACGTCCGTTCCGGTGAGGAGGAGCGCGAACGCATTGTCTTCGACGCCAAGTCGGAGGCCGATCGCATCCGCGCCCGTGCCGAGCGGGAGGCGCAAGATCGCCTCCAGAACTTGGGAAGCGACCGCGCCGAACTTGAGCGAAAGATCGACGATCTTCGACGTTTCGAGCGCGACTACCGTGCCCGCCTCAAGACGTACCTCGAGAACCTCCTCGGCGACCTCGACCACGGTATGGGCAAGGACCGCATGCCGAACACGTTGCCCTCCATCTGATCGGGCACGTTGCCATTTCGGCTGGCGCAGACTAGGCTCACGTAGCCATATTGCGACGACGAGGAGAGCCATGACGAGCATGGACGTCACGATCATCGTGATTGACCCCGCCGACATCAAACCGTCGGACGCGAAGGCGCTTGTCGTCCGTGAGGGCGACGAGCCGTGGAGGGTTGCGGAACTGCGCAAGATTGTCAAGGAACTCAACCTGGATGTTGAGCGACTCGCCCGCGAGGTGGAGTCGAACGAAGCCGAACTTGACGACCTCCTCCACACCGCCGAAGGTTCGGGTGACGATCAGGCCGACGCGGGCTCAACCGCCTTGGAGCGCGAGCAGGAAATGTCGATCGTCCACAACACCCGCGAGATGCTGGAGCAGAGCGTCGAGGCGCTTCGGCGCATTCAGCAGCACCACTTCGGGGCCTGCGTCGCGTGCGGTGCCGGCATCGGAAAGGCGCGTCTCCTCGCGTTCCCCCGTGCCACCCACTGCGTCACGTGCAAGCAGCGCGAAGAGCGTCGGTGAGACTGCGACCAGCCGTCTGGTTGGTCGCCCTCGCGGTAGCCGCCCTCGACCGAGCGACCAAGATCTGGGCTGAGCACGCGCTCCATGACGGGCATAGTGTCCCCATCATCGGTTCGTCCCTGCGCCTCAGCCTCGTCTACAACGAAGGCGCGGCACTCTCGATCCTCGGCGACTACACCATCGTCGTTACGGGGGTCATGCTCACCGTCACCGCGTTTCTCCTGTGGTTTCACGGGAGGGCTAGGGGGATCTTGGGGGTCGCGGTCTTTGGCGCGGCAATCGGTGGCGCGATGGGAAATCTGTACGACCGCTTCTTCGTCGGTGTCGGAGGGGGCAGGGGTTCGGTCATCGACATGATCTGCTACGGGGACTTCTTCATCGGAAACGTTGCCGATATCGCGATCGTGCTCGCGGCGGCGGCGGTGATCGTCGCGTCGTGGGCGGGGCGGAGCGTCGTCACCCCTCGCCGCGGTCCGGAAAGCCCGGCAAGCGAACCCGCGACGGGCAACCCCGCAGCAGGACAGGGGACACCGTCGAGGGCTACGGGAGAAACGCCTCACCGGTGAGCGAGATTCGTCGGTTGTCCGTCCCCGAGGGCCTCCTGGGGGAGCGTGCCGACACGGGTCTTGCCCGGCTCCTCGGCATGACACGCACCAAGGCCGCCGACCTTCTTGACGAGGGGCGGGTGCTCCTTGACGGGACGACCGTCTCGAAGGGGCATCGGCTCGCTCCAGGTGAGTTGGAGATCACCCTGTACGACCCTCGTCCCGTGACGAGCGAACCGGTGATTGCCGGTGGCCTCGCGATCGTCTACGAGGACCCCGACATCGTCGTCATCGACAAGCCCGTCGGTGTTGCGGCGCATCCGTCACCGGGCTGGACCGGGCCCACGGTCGTCGGCACGCTCGCGGCGGGGGGCACGACTCTCGCGACCGCGGGACCAGCGGAACGGCAGGGGATTGTCCACCGACTGGATGTTGGGACATCGGGCCTCATGGTGGTCGCCACATCGGTCGAGGCGTACCGCGGCCTCAAACGGGCGTTCAAGGAACGTACCGTGGACAAGGTGTATCACGCGCTCGCCCAGGGGCACATCGATCCCAGCGAGGGGACGATCGACGCCCCCATCGGCCGCCATCCCACCGCGGATTACAGGTTCGCCGTGACGTCGGATGGGCGTCCATCCGTCACCCACTACTCCGTTGTGGAAATGATGCCGTCAGCCTCGTTGCTCGAGATCCACCTCGAAACCGGCAGGACCCACCAGATTCGCGTCCACATGAGCGCGATGCACCACCCGCTCGTTGGCGACCTTACGTATGGCGCCGACCCCGTGCTAGCCGAACGGCTCGGTTTGACCCGGCAGTGGCTTCACGCCGCCAGGCTCGGATTCGCCCACCCCGTCACGGGCAAAAGGATCGAGGTGTCGAGCGAGTATCCCGACGATCTCGCCGAGGCACTCGCGAGGTTGAGGGGGGAGTCCGAGAGGTGAGGATCGTCCGCGTCACGACGCCCGAGCAGTTAGCCGCGGCGCTTGCGGTGCGCGTCGAGGTGTTCGTCGACGAACAGGGGGTCGCACTGGAAGCCGAGCATGACGCCCTCGACGGCGCCTCCTCGACCGTCCACGTCCTCGCGCTCACCGAGGAACCCCGCGCGGAGGCGTCCACTCCCCCCGCCGACCAGGGGGAGGTCGTGGGAACGGGCAGGCTCCTCGCCCCCGACGACGACGGGCACCCCCACATCGGGAGGGTCGCCGTCGTCGCGCGTGCCCGGCGGACCGGGGTGGGAAAGGCCCTCATGGATGAGTTGGAGCGGATCGCGGTCGAACGCTACGGCAGCGGCGGGCCCGTCGTCGTCGCGCTATCGGCGCAGGTCCACGCCATCCCCTTCTACGAGAGGCAGGGGTACACGATCGCGGGCGAGCCGTACCTCGACGAGGGCATTTGGCACCGGGACGCGACCAAGCTGGTTACACCGTAATCTCCCGTTCCCGTCGTCCCTACGCTCAAATGGCCTAGGTCGGAGGTCCCATGAGGGGTAATGTGCGCGGGGTAGCGTATCGCTGGACTCACTCGGCTTTCGCCGGGCGACCGACGAAGGTCACATGATCGAGTCCAACTTCTCTCGGAAGGGGTTCTTGTGAACCGGCTCGTGGATGCGACAGAAGGCGGACCGCTCGCGGTCGTATTCGGTCGCTTCGAGGATGTCAGCCTATGGGTCATCCTCGGGATCTCGCTTCTCGCCCTCCTGTTTGCCTACCGCCTCGTTCGCGAGGTCTTGCGCGCAAGCGAGGGCAGCCAGTCGATGAAGGACATCGCGAAGGCCATCCAGACAGGCGCGAAGGCCTACCTGAGGCGTCAGTTCATGACGGTGGGCATCTTCATCGCGGTCATCATGATCGTGCTCTTCTTCGCGCTTCCCGTCTCTAAGGACGCCGTCCACTCCGAGATGATGATCCGCATTGGACGCTCGGTCGCCTTCGCCCTCGGCGCGGTCTTCTCCGCGATCACCGGGTACGTCGGCATGTGGCTCGCGGTCCGCGCCAACGTTCGTACGGCTGCCGCCGCCAAGGAAACCGGGCTTCGCCTCGCGATGCGCATTGCCTTCCGCGCCGGCGGCGTGGCGGGAATGTTCACCGTCGGGCTCGGCCTCTTCGGTGCGACGGCCATCCTTCTGATCTTCAAGGCCGACGCGACCGCCGTGCTGATCGGGTTCGGGTTCGGTGGTGCCTTGCTCGCGATGTTCATGCGGGTGGGCGGCGGGATCTTCACCAAGGCCGCCGATGTCGGTGCCGACCTCGTCGGCAAGGTTGAGCAGCAAATCCCCGAGGACGATCCTCGCAACGCCGCGACCATCGCGGACAACGTCGGCGACAACGTCGGCGACTGTGCGGGCATGGCCGCCGACCTCTTCGAGTCATATGAGGTGACGCTCGTTGCGTCCCTGATCCTCGGCGCCGCGGCCCTCACCGGTTCGCCGGGGGGCGCGATCACTGGGGTCATGTTCCCGCTCTTTGTCCGTGCCGTCGGCGTCATCACGTCGATGATCGGCATCCTCGCCGTTACGCCGCGTTCCGACGACGAGCACGGGATGCGCTCGATCAACCGCGGATTCTTCATCTCCGCCGCCGTATCCGCCGCAGCGGTGTTCGTCATCTCCCACTACTACTTCCACGACATGCGACCCGCGATCGCCGTCCTCTTCGGTCTTATCCTCGCGAGCGTCATCCAGATCCTCACCCAGTACTTCACGGATACCAAGTACAAGCCCGTCCGCGAGGTAGCGGAATCGACCAAGACGGGACCAGCGACGACGATCCTCAGCGGGTTCGCCGTCGGCATGGAATCCACCGTGTGGGCGATTCTGTGCGTCGCGACCGTCATCTCGGGAGCGTTCATCCTGGGAGACACCACCGCGGAAGCCCTGTACTACATCTCCCTCACCGGTATGGGGATGCTCACGACCGTCGGCGTCATCGTCTCGATGGACACCTTCGGTCCGGTCTCCGACAATGCGCAAGGCATCGCCGAAATGTCGGGAGAGTTCAGCGGTACCCCCGCCAAGGTTCTCAACAACCTGGACGCCGTCGGCAACTCGACCAAGGCGATCACCAAGGGGATCGCGATCGCGACCGCCGTCATCGCCGCCACGAGCCTCTTCGGTTCGTTCGAAACGGCCCTGTCCGAGGCGGGATTCGACTTCCGGGGAATCCGTGTGGACCAACCCGATGTTCTCGCCGGGTTGCTCGTCGGTGGTGCCGTGGCGTTCCTGTTCTCCGCGCTAGCCATTCGAGCGGTTGAGCGCGCCGCAGCCCAGGTGGTCGTCGAGGTGCGCAACCAGTTCATGCAACATCCCGGGATCATGACGTACGAGGAGGCGCCGGACTACGCGCGCGTCGTGGACATCTGCACCAAGACCTCCCTACGCGAACTCATGACACCCGGCCTCCTCGCCGTCTTGAGCCCCATCGCCGTCGGCTTCGCCCTCGGCGCCGAATCGCTCGGTGCCTTCCTTGCCGGCGCTATCCTCACGGGACAGCTGCTCGCCGTCATGCTGTCGAACTCCGGTGGAGCATGGGACAACGCGAAGAAGTACATCGAGGACGGTCACTTGGGCGGCAAGGGTTCGGATGCCCACACGGCAGCGGTCATCGGTGACACCGTCGGCGACCCGTTCAAGGACACAGCCGGACCGGCCCTCAACCCGCTCATCAAGGTGATGAACCTCGTCGCCCTGCTTGCCGCTCCCCTCATCGTCTCCGTCACGGCGCACACCAACACGCGACTCGGTGTCGCCATCGGTGCGGCGATCATCATCGGCGTGGCGATTTGGTACTCCAAGTCCCGCAAGCCAATCGACATGACCGGCGGCCCTGCCCTGGTGGTGGCGGTGCCGGGGGTTGGCAAAGGTGGCAAGAAGAAGGCCCCCAGCGCCCGCACGGCAACCCGTTCCGGAGCAAAGAAATAGGCGCTCACGCCGGGTCGATAGTAAGACGTAACGTGGTCCCTGCCAGCGGCGATGTCGCTGGCAGGGCTGTTTGTGGGCGACGCGCGGAGCGGCCCCACGGTCGCGTAGGGCGACCAGCCTAGAATCACCTCCATGCCAGGAAGCGAATTCGTCCACCTCCACGTCCATACCGAGTACTCGATGCTCGATGGCGCGGCCCGCGTGGACGACCTCTTGGAGGAGGCGAAACGCCTGGGGCAGTCCGCGATGGGCATCACCGACCACGGGTACATGTTCGGGGCGTACGAGTTCTGGTCCAAGGCGACAACTGCGGGAATCAAGCCGATCATCGGGATCGAGGCGTACCTGACCCCCGGCACGGCACGCGGCGACCGCACGAGGGTGCGATGGGGCGACGGCGGCCAGATCGGGGACGACGTTTCCGCGACGGGGGCATACACCCACGCGACGCTGTGGGCAACCAACAACGACGGCCTCCACAACCTCTTTCGTTTAGCTTCACTCGCGTCGCTCGAAGGGCAGTTCTACAAACCCCGGATGGATCGGGAACTCCTCGGTCGGTACTCGGGAGGCCTGATCGGGACCACGGGGTGCCCATCGGGGGAGGTCCAGACCCGTTTGAGGCTGGGCCAATACGATGAGGCGCTTCGGGCCGCGCGGGAGTTCCAAGACATCTTCGGGAGGGAAAACTTCTACGTCGAGTTGATGGATCACGGCCTCGATATCGAGAAGCGGGTCGTCGGGGATCTTCAGCGGATCGCCAAGGACCTGGGGGCGCCGTACGTCGCGACGAACGATTCGCACTACACGCGGGCGGAGGACGCCTCTGCGCACGAGGCCCTCTTGTGCGTCCAATCCGGCTCCACCCTCGCCGACCCCGACCGATTCAAGTTCACCGGAACGTCGTACTACATCCGCACGTCGGACGACATGCGGCGCACGTTCTCGGAGTTCGACGGCGCGTGCGACAACACGTTGGCCATCGCCGAGCGGTGCGACGTGGCGTTCGACACCGCCGCGGACTACATGCCCCGCTTTTCGTGCCCCGAGGGAGAGAACGAGCATTCGTGGTTCGTCAAGGAGGTCCAGCGGGGGCTGGAGTGGAGGTACCCGAACGGCGTTCCCACCCCCGTCCACGAACGCGCCGACTTCGAAACGACGGTCATCACGGCGAAGGGTTACGCGGGGTACTACCTTGTCGTCGCCGACTTCGTTCGCTGGGCGAGGGAGAACGGGATCCGCGTGGGTCCCGGCCGCGGCTCCGGAGCGGGGTCGATGGCCGCGTACGCCATGGGGATCACGGACCTCGATCCGCTCGTCCACGGGCTCTTCTTCGAAAGGTTCCTCAACCCCGAACGCGAGTCGCGACCGGACTTCGATATCGACTTCGATGAGCGTCGTCGCGGCGAGGTCATCCGTTACGTCTCCGACAAGTACGGCGAGGACAAGGTCGCCCAGATCGTCACGTTCGGCACCATCAAAGCCAAGCAGGCCCTCAAGGACGCCGCCCGGGTACTCGGCAAGCCCTACTCCCTCGGAGAACGCCTGACTAAGGCTTTCCCCGAACCCCTCCAGGGCCGGGACGTGTCGTTGAGCGTCGCGTTCGACACCCAGCACGAGCGCCACGGCGAGGCCCAGGACTTCCGTGCGATCGTCGAATCCGATCCGGACGCCCAGGAGACCCTCGACCTTGCCATGGGGCTGGAGAACCTCAAACGGCAATGGGGCGTCCACGCGGCGGGCGTCATCATGTCGAGCGAGCGGTTGATGGACATCATCCCCATCATGCGGCGCGAACAGGACGGCGCGATCATCACGCAGTTCGACTACCCCACATGCGAGGCGCTGGGGCTCGTCAAGATGGACTTCCTCGGATTGCGCACGCTGACGCTCCTGGACGACGCCTTGGAGAACATCGTGGCCAACGGCAAGCCCCCCGTCGTCCTGGAGGACCTCCCGCTCAAGGACGGTCCCACGTTCGACATGCTCGGCAAAGGGGACACCCTCGGGGTGTTCCAACTCGACGGCGTCGCGATGCGCCAACTCTTGCGTCAGATGAAGCCGGACGTTTTCGAAGACATCTCCGCGGTTCTCGCCCTGTACCGCCCGGGCCCGATGGGCATGAACTCTCACACCAACTACGCGCTCCGGAAGAACAAGCTCCAACCGATTCAGGCGATCCACCCGGAACTTGCCGAGCCCTTGAGGGAGGTGCTCGAACCCACCTACGGACTCATCGTCTACCAAGAGCAAGTGTTGCGCGCGGCCCAAGTGGTGGCGGGATATTCCCTCGGTCGCGCCGACCTGCTGCGCAAGGCGATGGGGAAGAAGAACAAGGCGGTTCTCGACAAGGAGTACCGACCCTTCAGCGAGGGCATGCGCGAGCGCGGTTTCAGCGACGCCGCGTGCAAGGTTCTCTGGGACACGCTCCTGCCGTTCGCCGACTACGCCTTCAACAAGGCCCACGCGGTCGCGTACGGGGTTTTGAGCTTCTGGACCGCTTACCTTAAGGCGAACTACCCCACGGAGTTCATGGCCGCTCTCTTGACGTCGGTCGGGGCGGACAAGGATCGCTCCGCGATCTACCTCGCCGAGTGTCGCCGCATGGGAATCACCGTGCTCCCCCCCGACGTCAACGTCTCCCGCGCGAGGTACGCCGCCGTCGGTAACGACATTCGGTTCGGTTTGACGGCCATCCGTAACGTGGGTGCTGGGGTCGTGGGCGACCTCATCACGGCACGCGTGGAGAAGGGGACCTTCACGTCGTTCCAGGACTTCCTGGAGAAGGTCCCCGCGTCGGTGTGCAACAAACGGACCATCGATTCCCTCATCAAGGCGGGGGCCTTCGACTCCCTTGGGGTGAGCCGTCGCGGCCTCAATGCGATACACGAGCAGGCGGTCGACGCCGTCGTCGGGTTGAAGAGGCAGGAGGCGACCGGGCAGTTCGACCTTTTCGGTGGCGAGATCGACTTGGGTCCACGGGTGTCGGTCGCCGTGCCGGACATCGAGGAGTGGGATCGCAAGGTCCTCCTCGACTTCGAGAGGGAGATGCTCGGACTGTACGTCTCCGACCACCCCCTCCGGGGGCTCGAGCGCGTCCTCCGAGCGGAGGCGACGCACCAGATCCTGGCGGCGACCGCGGTCCAGGGAGTATCGGAGGGCGAGCTCGTGACGTTCGCGGGGCTCATTACGCACGTCGATAGGAGGCTCGCCCGCTCGGGAAACGCCTACGGAATCGTGACGATGGAAGACCTCACCGGGGAGACCGAGGTTTCGTTCTTTGGGAAGGTTTTCGACCAGTACTCTCGGGACCTCGCGGAGGACGCCATCGTCGTCATCAAGGCACGGGCGAGGGAGCGGAGCGACGGACGGTTCCAGTTCTCGGCCGTCGAGGTCAAGGTGCCGACCATCGCGCCCGAGGACGCCGACCCGGTCAGCATCACCCTCCCCGCCTCGCGGGTCACCCCCGAGCTCGTCGAGCAGGTGAAGAACATTCTCCGGTGCTATCCCGGCTCCGTGGAGGTCCGCATGGTTCTGACGGGCAAGGAGTCACCCTTGACGATGCGGCTCGACGACGAGTTCCGCGTCGCCCGATCCTCGGCCCTCTATGGCGACCTCAAGTCGGCGCTCGGACCGTCGTGCGTCGCGAGTTGAACCGGTCGAGGTTCACACGGGAGGGTGTGGGGACCATCGGCCGCGATGTGGTGCGGCCCCGCCGGTAGGCTGACTCCATGCTGAACAGGATCGATCTGCGGGGGACGAGCCTTTCGTGGGCGGAACTTCTCTCCGTTGTGCCTCGTGCATCCGAGGATGTCACCGACGCCATGGTCGTGGTCGAACCGATCATCGCGGACGTACGGAAACGGGGGGCCGAGGCCCTTCGGGAGTACGGGTTGCGGTTCGACGGGATCGCACCACAGCACCTTCGCGTTCCCGTTTCCCGCTTGAGCGACGCCCTCGCTTCCCTCGATCCCGATGTTCGTGCCGCCATGGAGGAGGCGATTCGTCGGGTGCGGCTATTCCACGACGCGACCGTTCCCCCTCCCCAAGCCGTCGACATCGCGCCCGGAGCACGCGTGTCCCAGCGATGGATTCCCGTCCGGCGCGTGGGCCTGTACGTTCCCGGTGGCCTCGCCGTGTACCCCAGCTCCGTCATCATGAACGTCGTCGCCGCCCAGTCGGCCGGTGTTTCCTCCATCGCCGTGGTCAGTCCCCCTCAAGCGGCCTTCGATGGGCTGCCGCATCCGACGATCCTCGCCGCGTGTTCGCTGTTGGGCGTCGACGAGGTCTACGCCGTCGGAGGGGCCCAAGCCGTGGCGATGCTCGCGTACGGGGCGGACCTCACGGGATTCAGTGAGGCTGGTACGGAGACGTGCGAACCCGTCGACGTCATCACGGGACCGGGGAACCGGTTCGTCACGGCCGCCAAGCGTGCCGTCCAAGGCGTGGTGGGGATCGACGCGGAGGCAGGCCCGACGGAGATCGCGATCATCGCGGACGCCAGCGCCGACCCCGAGTTCGTGGCCGCGGATCTGTTGAGCCAAGCGGAGCACGATCCCCTCGCCGGTTCGGTGCTGATCACGGATTCCGAGGTTCTTGCCGACGCGGTCGACTCCGCCCTCGTACGTCGCGCGGCCGCGACTAAGCACGCGGTACGCGTCAAGGAGGCTCTCACGGGCACGCAGAGCGCGATCGTCCTGACGGACGACCTCGACCAGTCGATCGTGGTGGCGAACGCGTACGGTGCGGAACACCTCGAGATCCACACGGAGGATGCCGCCACCGTCGCCGCGCGCATCACGTCGGCGGGTGCGATCTTCGTCGGACCGTACTCTCCCGTGCCGCTGGGCGACTACGTCGCGGGTTCGAATCACGTCCTGCCCACGGGAGGCACCGCTCGATTCGCGTCCGGCCTCAATCCGACGTCGTTTCTCAAGGTCGTCTCGGTCATCGAGTACGATGCGGCGGCCCTAGCCGCGGTTGAGGGGGACATTGGGGCACTCGCCGTGGCCGAGGACCTGCCCGCCCACGGGGAATCGGTCCGGGCTCGCTCGGAGTAGG